>JANYHQ010000614.1 GCA_025358985.1 Acidimicrobiales bacterium | reverse complement strand
GATGATGAGGGTAGGTAACAGGCTGAACAACAACTCCAACAGCGACGGACCGGATTTGATGGGTTTGGCGTTCTGAACAACCTTCTTGGCGTCGAGCGCCTTCTCCAGCGCGTCGCCATTGGCGTACACGGGCAGTTCGGTACTGAAAATGTTGCGGGCCTTGCCGGTGGAGGGGTAGGCCACGGGGGTGGTGAGCTTTCCCCTAATGGTGGTGCCCCGAGACGACACCTCCGTGACGTTGCCAGCATCGACCTGAGCACGGAACACGTTGTACGGCAGCGTCACAGCCTTGGCGGGGGCCAAGAGTTGTTGGCTGATGAGTAGGTTGATGAACAACAAACCACCCACGATGAGCGCAAAACGCCGCCATCCGCCCAACGGGATGTTGGGCCGTTTGTTGGGCTTGTTGCTGGATCCGGGAGTGCCGGGGGGAGCACCTTCCACCTTCCACAACGGCGGAGGCGGCACCTCACCGGGCCCGGTGCGCCGGGGACTGTCGTTCTGCTTCACGTCACTCACAGTTACAACCGTATCGACCTTCAGATGAGAACTCGTACAACGCCCATGTTCGGTGTTTACGTTGCTCTTATTCAGCGGTTGGACTCCGTGTCTGGTGGCACATGCGGGTAGGGTCGCAATGGACGTATCCCTCACTGTCTGGAGCACCTGTCATGGCCTCGTCCGGTTCGATTCTCGGTAACTCCGTCCTCCGTCGCGAGGACCCCGAATTGCTGGTTGGTACCGGCAAATACACCGATGACCTCCAGGTCACCGATGCCCTCCATATCCACTTCGTGCGCTCCAACGTGGCCCACGGCAACTTGCGGTCAGTGGACACTTCGGGGGCCCTCACCATGCCCGGCGTGGTGGCCGTGTATTCCGGCACCGATCTGGGTCTGGCCGACTTCCAAGGCTTTCCCATGTTGTCGCCGCTGCTCAATCGCCCGGTGTTTGCCCGTGGCAAGGTCCGTTTTGTCGGAGACGTGGTGGCGGCCATCGTGGCCGAGACCAAGGCCCAAGCCCAAGACGCTGCTGAGCAGGTGGTGGTGGACATCGAGTTGCTGCCCGTGGTCACTGACGCAGAATCGGCGTTGGCCGATGGCGCCCCCATCCTGTTCGATGAGAACGGCTCCAATCTGGCCTTTCAAACCGCACTAGGAGATGAAACAGCACTGGAGGGCGCCGAGGTGGTGGTGTCTGGTCGTGTAGTGAGCCAACGCTTGGCCGGTGTCCCCATGGAGCCCAATGGCATCGTGGTGGTACCCGGCGAGCCCAATGGTGGCCTCACGTGCTGGACCTCCACCCAGGCTCCCCACGCCATCCGATCCGCCATTGCCGGTCTGCTGGGCATGGCCGAGAGCGATGTACGTGTGGTGTGCCCCATGGTGGGCGGAGGCTTCGGGCCCAAGGCCGCCATGTATGTGGAGTTCCTCATCACCGCCGCCGCCGCCAAAGCCCTGAACCGGGCGGTGGGATGGACCGAGACGCGCTCGGAGAATCTGCTGTCGTTGGTGCACGGCCGAGACATGGTGCTCAACTGTCAGATCGGCTTCACCAAGGCGGGCAAGATCGTGGGACTGAAGGCTGATGTGGTGTCCGACGGTGGCGCCTATCCGGGTATCGGTGCGTTCTTGGTCATTGGCACCCAAACCATGGCCCAGGGCACCTATCGGGTACCCAAGCTGCATTTCCAGGCCCGTTGCGCCGTCACCAACACCACCACCACGGGCGCGTACCGCGGTGCCGGTCGCCCCGAGGCCACCCAGATGCTGGAGCGCACCATGGACATGGCTGCTGACGAACTGGGCATCGACCCGGCCGAACTGCGCCGTATGAACCTGCTCCAGCCCGAAGACTTCCCCATGGTCACCCAGACCGGGGCGGCTTACGACAGCGGCGACTACCTGCGTTCACTGGACCTGGCACTGGAGAAGGCCGACTACACCGGGCTGTTGGCGCAGCAGGCCAAGCGCCGGGCGGAGAAGTCAACCAAGATGCTGGGTATTGGCCTGTCCACCTATGTGGAGATCACCGCTCCGTTCGGTTTGCATGTGGAATACGGCGCGGTCGAGGTGGAAGACGACGGCACGGTGGTGGCCAAGGCCGGCACCAGTGGTCACGGTCAAGGCCACGAAACGGCGTTCTCCATGCTCGTATCCGACGTCATGGGTGTCCCCATGGATCAGGTGAAGTTCGTCCAGAGCGACACCGACCTGGTGCCCCGCGGTGCTGGCACCATGGGCAGTCGCTCATTGCAGACCGCTGGGTCGGCCGTGTATACGGCGGCTGGAGTGGTCATGGACAAGGCCCGTACCCTGGCCGCCCATCTGCTCGAAGCCAATGTGGACGACATCGTGAAGGGCGACGGTGTGCTCCATGTGGTGGGCTCCCCGTCGCAATCACTCACCTGGGCTGAGTTGGCCTCAGCGGCCAAGGATCGGTCCAAGCTGCCCGAGGGCATGGAGCCCGGCCTCAGCCACGAGTTGGACTTTGACGGACAGAACGCCACGTTCCCGTTCGGTGCCCATGTGGCCGTAGTAGAGGTGGACTCCGAGACAGGCAAGGTGCAACTGCTGCGCCACGTGGCCGTGGACGACTGCGGCAAAATCCTCAACCCCATGCTGGTCAAAGGTCAACAGCACGGGGGCATCGCCCAGGGTGCGGCTCAGGCTCTGTTCGAGTGGGTGCAGTACGACGAGAGCGGTAACCCGATCACCGCCACGCTGGTGGATTATTCAATTCCGTCGGCCGCTGAATTGCCGTCGTTCGAGACGTACAACACCGAGACCCCCACACCCCGCAATCCGTTGGGCGCCAAGGGCATCGGCGAGTCCGGCACCATTGGTTCCACGCCTGCCATCCAGAACGCCGTAGTTGATGCGTTGTCGCACCTCGGGGTGCGCCATATCGACATGCCCACCACTCCCGAGCGGGTGTGGAAGGCCATCGCCGCCGTAGCCTGAACTTTCCCACTACCCCTGGTGCTGGCGTCTTAGGAGTGGGACGTGGTCATCAGTGCAACTGTGGCGCCTAGCACGCGACTGTGGCGTCCTCCCGCCGATTACACGCCACAGTCGCGCATAATCCGCCACAGCCTCGATTGTGTTTCCCTTCTGGTATCAGAGTAGATACCATGTCGAGCATGTCTGCGTCTGCCATTCTGCGGGTTGCCCGAGAACGAGCGGGGATGACGTTGCGAGAATTGGCAACGGTCGCAGGAACGTCACACACCACCCTGTCGGCTTACGAGCAACGACGAACAACACCTACAACGGACACGGCGGAGCGCATCGTGCGTGCGGCGGGATTCAACATCGATACCACCCTGAGTGTCCACCTTCCCTTCGACGGTGAGAGTCGCGGCATCGAGTTGATGCAGGCGTTGGAACTGGCCGCACTCTTTCCTGCCCGACACTCGCCAACAGTGCTCTTTCCTCGATTTCCGACAAATCCGGCGAGCGGGTCGAGGCGTTCGGCGCGATGAGTTCGATTGCCGCCAAGATCATCGCTGTTCACCGTTCGTTCGAGGCGCAACGCATACCCCACGCATTCGGCGGCGCGCTGGCCCTGGCGTGGTGCACCGCCCAAGCACGGGGCACGATCGACATCGACGTCAATGTCTTCGTTGATAGCAGTCGAGCTGCGCAGGTCCTGGCTGCGCTGCCCGACGAAGTGGCCTGGGCTGCTGCCGACGAAGCTGCACTGCTGCGTGACGGTCAGGTCCGGGTGTGGTGGGAGACGACACCCATCGATCTCTTCCTCAACACTGCCGAGTTTCATGAGGATGCGGCTCTGCGCGCCCTGCGCCAACGCTTTGATGGTGTCGATGTTCCGTTCCTCTCCTGCACCGACCTTGCCGTGTTCAAGGC
>JANYHQ010000587.1 GCA_025358985.1 Acidimicrobiales bacterium | reverse complement strand
CGGTCAGATTCGTGCATTCACCGGTAACGAGTACCTCCAAGATCTGTCCGCCGGCAACGTTGCCGCCTGTGTGGCGTACTCCGGAGATGTGGTGCAACTCTCCAAGGAAAATCCCGACATCAAGTTCATCGTGCCTGATGAGGGTGCCATGTTGAACACCGACGTGATGCTCGTACCCAAGTCTGCGGCCAACGTGGACGGTGCTGCGGCGTGGATGAACTTCTTCTACGACCCCAAGGTCAGCGCCCAATTGGTGCAAGCGGTGAATTACATCTCTCCCGTGAAGGGCACCATCGAGGAGTTGACGGCACTTGGCGGTGCCGCCGCCGCATTGGTGAATTCCATTGCCGTGAATCCCACTCCCGCGCAGTTGGCCAAGTTGGTGGTGTTCAAGTCGCTGAACGAAACCGACGAAGCTGCGCTGGATGAAAAGTTTTCGAAGATTGTGGGTGCATGACGGTGCTCAGCCGTCGGCGATTCCTGACGGCGATGGGTAGCTTGGCAGGTACGGCGGCACTGGGGCCGCTGTCGGGGTGCGGCGGGTCCGCGTCTAACAAGAAGGGTTCATCAACCACCTCGGATGGAGCGCCGATAAGCCCGTATGGGGCGCGCGGTTCCACCGTCAAGGTCTCCACGTGGCCGGTATACGTGGACAAGGCGTTGCTCCCCGTTCTTGAAGCGAAAGCGGGGCTCACCCTCGATTACATCGAGGACTACAACGACAACAACGAGTACTTCGCCAAGGTCCAGCCGCAACTCTCCAATGACCAGTCCATCGACCGTGACATCGTGGTGCCCACATACTGGATGGCGTCGCGTTGGATTTCATTGGGATGGGCCCAGAAGTTACCGATGGCCCAAATTCCCAATGCTGTTCATCTGCGGCCGGACCTGGTGAAGCCGTCGTGGGATCCAACGGGTGAATACACACTGCCGTGGGCCAACGTAGGCACCGTCATTGGCTACAACCGCAAACTGGTAGGAGGTGACCTCACCAGTATCAACGATCTGTTGGACCCAAAGCTCAAGGGCAGGATCACCATGCTCACGGAACTTCGCGACACGCTCGGTCTCATGCTGTTGGCCAGTGGCCTCAACCCAGCCACGTTCACCGTGGATGACGCCAATGTGGCCTTCGATGTCATCGACAAGGCCAAGCGCGACGGCCAGATACGTGCCTTCACCGGTAACGACTACCTACAGGACCTGTCGGCAGGGAACGTGGCGGCGTGCTTCGCATACTCCGGAGACATCTTCCAGTTGGCCAAAGAAAATCCTGACATCGTGTTGCTGTTTCCGGAGGAGGGAGCCATCTTGGAAACAGACGTGATGCTGGTACCCAAGACATCGACGAACGCCAGTGGGGCGGCGGCGTTCATGGACTTCTTCTACGACCCGGTCAATGCCGCCAAGGTCACTGCCACCACGGGATACATCTCGCCGGTGGCGGGTATGGCTGATGAACTACGCAAACTCGGCGGGGAAGCCGCCATATTGGCCGACTCACCGGCGGTGAACCCGTCGCCCGCCCAACTCGCCAAGTACGCCACGTTCCGTCCACTCAGCGAAGACGAGGAGGCCGCACTCGACGGGCGCTTCTCCAAAATCGTGGGCGCCTAAGCGATGGTGGCAACCACGGGTGATGCGAAGCTCTCCAGTAGGGCCGGTGCTCGCGCCGCGCCGTGGGCGCTGCTCAGTCCCGGTGCGTTGTGGCTGATCCTGTTCTTCATCGTTCCCATTGCGTCTTTGGCGCGCATGTCGTTGTCGTCGAAGAAGTCTCGATTTGATTTCCGGGCCAGTTTCACGTGGCAATGGTCCAACTTCAGTGATGCTCTGCGTGCATACGGTGGTCACTTTGTGCGATCGTTTGCGTACGCCGGACTGGCCACCGTGTTCGCTCTACTCGTTGGGTTCCCGCTGGCCTATGTCATTGCGTTCCGAGGTGGACGGTGGAAAAGCGTGCTGCTGGGGTTGGTGGCCTTACCGTTCTTCACTTCGTTCCTCCTGCGTACCCTGGCCTGGAAAACGCTGCTGGCCGACGATGGGGTGCTGCTCAGTGCCGTGAAAGGAGTGGGTTTGCGGGGACCACTGCAAGCCATCGGCATCATGCAGGATGGTCGGGTGTTGGCGTCGCCTACGGCCGTGGTGGGAGGCCTCACCTACAACTTCCTCCCGTTCATGATCATGCCTATCTACGTGGCGTTGGAACGCATTGACCACCGTCTGATGGATGCTGCCAACGACCTGTATGCGAACAACATCGCGGCTTTTCGGCGCATCATCATGCCGCTGGCGCTACCCGGAGTGTTTGCCGGTTCGCTACTCACCTTCATCCCCGCCAGTGGGGATTTCGTCAACGATCAATTCTTGGGGGACGCCAACCGTAAGATGATCGGCACCGTGGTGCAGGAACGATTCATCCGTAACCTGGACTACCCGTCGGCGGCGGCGCTGTCGTTCATCCTCATGACCCTCATCACCGTTGCCGTTCTTGTGTATGCGCGCGTACTGGGTACCGAGGACCTCACCGGATGAACGCGTCCACCATGTCCACTTCGGCAGTAGCCGGTCGTCGGGCGGGGGTGCGGCGTAGAGTGGGACGACGGGTGGTGAATGGCGCGGCAGTGTTTGCGCTGCTGTATCTGTTCGCGCCGATAGCGGTGATCGTGGTGTTCTCGTTCAACCGGCCGGCGGGCAAGTTCAACCTGGTGTGGCAACACTTCACGTTACGCAATTGGATGCACCCGTTTGCTCGCAAGGAACTTACGCAGGCCATGATGCTATCGCTGCGTATTGCGGTGTTGGCGGCAGTGATTGCCACCGCATTGGGGACGTTGGTGGCCCTCGCCCTCACTCGCTACCGGTTCCGCGGTTCGGCAGCGGTGAACTTGTTGTTGGTATTGCCGTTGACCACCCCCGAGATTGTGCTGGGTGCGTCGTTGGCGTCACTGTTCATCCAGCGCGGGGTAAAGCGAGGCTTTGCCACCATCCTCATTGCCCATGTGATGTTCTGCCTGTCGTTTGTGGCCCTCACGGTGAAAGCCCGATTGCGAGGCTTCGACTGGACCATGGAGGACGCCGCCATGGACCTCGGCGCCGGTCCGATACGGACATTTGTGCGCATCACGCTGCCCCTCATCGCCCCCGGAATCCTGGCGGCGTTTCTATTGTCGTTTGCCATCTCCATTGATGACTTCATCACCACACTGTTCAACGCTGGCAACCGCATCACGTACCCCCTGCAGATCTTCGGGGCATCCCGGGCGGAACTGCCACCACAAGTCCATGTACTGGGCACCATGGTGTTACTGGTGGGAGTGGTGTTCTTGGTGGGCGGAGCCCTCGTGGGGATGAAACGAGCATCGCGTCGCTGACCCTGCGTACGCGACCTAGTGTGGGACCTGCATTACACCGAGGTGGTCACCGGGCGGTTGGGGTCGGCCGCCCAGTCCGACCATGATCCGGGGTACAAGCGACCGGTACGGAAGCCCGCCACATCGAGGGCCAACAAGTTGTGACATGCAGTGACCCCGGAGCCGCAGTGACACACCGCAGTATTGGCCGGTGAAACTCCGAGGGAACGGAATCGGGCTCGCAATTCGTTGGGTTCTAAGAACCTGCCTGTGCGCGGGTCGATGTTGTCCACCCACGGTGCATTGCGGGCTCCGGGTATGTGACCGAGGCGCTTGTCAACCGGGTTGGGCTCTCCCCGAAAGCGCTCCTCGGAGCGGGCATCGAGGACTACGGCGGCGCTACTGCGGCGCAACGTATCCACTCCCACGGCATCCACGACTGCACTCATCGGCCACGGTACGGGGTGGAACACGGCAGGACTCGACGCCATGCTGAGGTCATTGGACAACTGACCGGTCCATGCCGAGATGCCGCCGTCGAGCACTGCTGCTCGGTGGCCGGTGACGGTGAGCATCCACCAGAGGCGGGCGGCGATGGAACCGCTGGAATCGTCGTAGGCCACCACGATGGTGTCATCACCAATCCCGAGTGATGCCATGGCCGCGGCAAAACGTTCAGGCGACGGGAGGGGATGGCGGCCCGGTCCCACCGAGGGCGACCCGGCCAGATCACGGTCAAGATCCACGAACACCGCACCGGGTATGTGGCCAGCGTCGTAGGCCGCCTCGGC
>JANYHQ010000586.1 GCA_025358985.1 Acidimicrobiales bacterium | reverse complement strand
TGACCAACGAGTGCTCAGCGAGCGACGAGCCGACACGGCCCAGGGGCACGGCATTGGTTTGGCGTTGGCTCGACGTTTGGTGGAAACAGAAGGCGGACAACTCCGGTTGGCATCAGCCGGACCGGCTCCCCGGTTTGAAATCGTTCTCCCTGCGTAGCGCAATATTTTGCTATGTGGTTACCAAGACCTCAGCAGTGGTGAACCGTGAATTGTTTAGCTTCGACCGCATCCACTCACCCTACGAGGAGCAACCGTGAGTTACTCAGCCGTCAATCAGGCCACATCCGATCGCACCAAGGTCGGCATCAAGACCATGCTGAACAAGGTACCGGAAGCCACCATCTTCTTCTGGGTGGTGAAGATCTTGGCCACCACAGTGGGCGAGACCGTGTCGGACTACTTCAACACCACCCTGAAGTTTGGTCTTGTAGGGACATTCTTCGTGATGGGCGCCTTGTTAGTGGTGGCCATGGTGTTTCAGTTTCGACTGCGCATGTATGTTCCCGCCGTGTACTGGCTGGTAGTGGTGTTGATCAGTGTCGTGGGCACACTCATCACTGACTACCTGCACGACACTCGCGGCGTTGCTCTCCAGCCACTCACCATCATCTTTTCCATCGCACTGATCGCCAGCTTCGCCATCTGGTATGCCAGCGAGAAGACGCTGTCCATTCATTCGATTTACACCAGCAAGCGGGAGGGGTTCTACTGGGCCACCATTCTTTGCAGCTTCACGCTGGGTACTGCCGCCGGCGACCTTCTGGCAGAGAAGTATTTTCACAGCTTTTGGAAAGCGGCTCTCATCTTCTCAGCATTTATCGCCGCCGTCGCCATTGCTCACATCGTGTTCAAGCTGAACGCCATCCTGGCCTTCTGGCTGGCATATATCGTGACGCGGCCGCTGGGCGCATCGATCGGCGACTATCTGTCCGCCGACAAGGTAGACGGAGGCTTGGGGCTCGGTACCACCGTGGTTAGTGCCGTGTTCCTCGTCACGATTACCGCAATTGTCTATTACCTCACGAAAACCAAGGCAGATGTCATCGAACTGGATTCCTCGGCCCAGGCATCATGACTGGGTACCAGCAATGGCCGAAAGATTCGTAGTGTGACGGTGTGAACATCGATCCAAGAACCGAGTTCCTGGTGGGATTTGGCGGTGTCTCAGGTTCCACTGCTGTTTCTGCCACGTTCGAGCCAGGCACCGATGTCGAACATCGCGGTCGCGGGATGATTGCCCGAGGCGGGGGTTGCTCGTACGGTGATGCTGCTCAGCGCGGGGGTGGAGCGGTAGTCCATGTAACTGCCGACCCCAGCGCCATCACGTTGGACCTGGTCTCTGCCACGGTGAAGGTGTCAGCTGGCCACACCATCCGCCAGGTGTGTCAGGAGTTGTTGAAGCAGGGTTGGTTTCTGCCGGTGGTCCCTGGCACCAGTTACGCCACAGTAGGCGGGTGTATCGCTGCTGATGTGCATGGAAAGAACCATGTACACGTTGGAAGTTTTGGCCAGCACGTGGTGTCGATCGACTTGGTGGATGGGTCGGGTGTAGAGCATCACTTCAGCGCCACCGAAGACCCGGATGCGTTCTGGGCCACCGTTGCGGGGATGGGTCTCACCGGGGTCATCGTCTCGGCCACGCTGCGGATGATTGCCGACAAGTCCGGTTGGATGACCGAGACCACTGCAATGGCCGACTCGTTTGCGGAAACGATGAGTCTCATGCGGGAATTGGCGGTATCTCATCACCACGTGGCGGCCTGGGTGGACTTACGTAGTCGCCATCGGGGCGTCGGGGTGGTGAGTGCCGCCAACCATATCGACGCTTGCGCATTCGATGCATCGCGCAAGTCTCATCAGTTGCGCTCTCCACTGCCCTGTCCTCGTACATCGGTGTCCGTCCTCGGACCACAACGTCTGGCTTTTCTCAACGCCGCCAAGGTCATCAGTGCTCGCCGCCACGTGGGTCGAGTCGGCACTGTGGCTCAGAAGCGGGTGCCCATCGAATCAGTGCTATGGCCTCTCGACGCGGTCGCGAATTGGAATCGGCTGTACGGCCGGCACGGGTTCATCCAATATCAGGTTGCCATCCCCGATGGCGCTGAAGATGTACTCATTGGCATTTCCAAACGTCTGGCAACGCTGCCGGTATATCTCTGCACGCTGAAACAAATGGGTCAAGCGTCACTGGCGCCCATGTCGTTTCCGCTGCCCGGTTGGACCATTGCCTTGGACATCCCCGCCAACGCCCCTGGTCTATGGGACGCACTTCACTGCGCCGACGACGCAGTGGCTGAGGTAGGAGGCCGGGTGTACCTGGCCAAAGACGTGCGCATGACCGCTCAGCATCTGCCCACCATGTATCCCCGTCTCGATGAGTGGCGACAGGTCCGCAATCGACTTGATCCAAAGGGCAACATGAACTCTGACCTGGGGTCTCGGCTGGGCCTATTGGACTCCTTCTCGTGAGACGGACGTGAGTCGTCCATGAGTGCAGTTGGAGTTCGCAGCGTGCTGCTACTCGGTGGTACCAGCGACATCGGCACTGCCATATGTCGCGCTCTTGTCGATCGCGGTGCCACTCGTGTGGTGTTGGCAGGCCGTGATCCGGTGGGACTGGCGTTGCGGGCGGCCACGCTCAAGCATGTCAACATTGAGGTGTCGCTCCTGGATTTCGATGTTGTGGATTCCTCTCGTCATCGCGACCTCATCGACCGAGCCACGGAGATGGTGGGCGATCTGGATGTGGTCATCTGCGCCGTGGGGGTGCTGGCCGATGAACAGGGCATTGACGCCGACCCCGTAGCCATTGCTCGGGTGGTTGCGGTGAACATGGGTGGAACCATGGGAGTTATGGCCGCCGCCAGTTCCCGTTTACAGCACCAAGGCCATGGCACCCTGGTGGTGCTGTCATCGGTCGCCGGTTTCTTGGTGCGGTCCGACAACCCCATCTACGGTGCATCCAAGGCCGGATTGGATGCCTATGCCTGCGCGCTGGATGATCTGTTGCGACCCAGTGGAGCCAGCGTGTTGGTGGTCCGTCCCGGATTCGTACGCACCGCCATGACCGCAGGCATGGCCGACAGGCCCATGGCCACCACTGCAGATGCAGTGGCTGCAGCCGTGGTCAAAGGGATGGACCACGATGCCCATGTTGTGTGGGTGCCTCGGCCAGTGGGGCTGGTGATGAACGGGTTGCGACTACTGCCTCGATCGATATTGCGGCCCTTGCTTCGTCGCCAGCAATGAAAACCGCTCGCAAGATGCGGGGATGGGCGCTGTCCGCCTTGTTGCTGATCGGATTTTTACCAGTGGATGCGCACGCTGCGCAGTCGCAGTCACCGTCACCGTGTGCACACGGCACGATCGAACCGGTTTCTCTACCCCTGTTTGGCGGTAAGAAGATCGCTGGGCGGGTGTACACACCACCCCATTACGAGCCATCCAACGACAAGCGATACCCGGTATTGGTGCTACTGCATGGTGCCAATGCCACTGATGATCAGTGGGCTGATGTGGGCATAGCAGATGCGGCTGATGCGCTCATCTGTGCAAAATCGATCACTCCAATGGTGATTGCCCTCCCTGATGGGGGTAAGGGAGTTCCCGTTGAGCTTGATCAGTACGTGGCTACCTCCCTGGTTCCGTGGCTCGACAGTACGTATCGCACCAAGGCTGATGGGTCGCATCGATCTGTCGGCGGTATCTCACGAGGGGGCGGCGCAGCACTGCGGATCGGTGCTGCTCATCCTGGGTTGTTTGCGTCGGTCGGAGGCCATAGTCCTGCGCTGAGTAGCAGTGTGGCGTCACTGGTGCCAGGGCTCAAAAAGTTGCGGGGGGGCGTGTTCCTCGACGTTGGCACCCAAGATGCGCTGGTCCCGTTCGTCACTGCGATGAGCAAAACACTCACAAAATCTTCAGTTCGCAACCAACTCCATGTGTGGGCAGGCGAACATGACCGTCCCTATTGGCGGGCTCATGCCACTGACTACCTGAAGTTCTATTCAAGATCCTGGAAACACGCTTCCGCATCTGATTGATTCAGGTACAGAGCAGCTTGTCGGCGAGCGCCGGAAGCTGCGGATCTCTGGAGCCGCGCCAATTCAGCGCAATCACCGCACCCATATCACCACGGTTTGACACGATGGCAATGGAGGCTGTGCCGGCAACCCCTCCTTCGTGCCCGTAGAACACGCCGCACGTGAGGTGATAAGTGATCAGCCCAAGCCCGTACAGGTTTTTGGATTGTACGGTGGCCGTTTTCATGTCATCAACCTGAACCGCAGGCAGCAGCCGACCAGACACTATGGCTCGCAAGATGATGAGGATGTCGTCAGCCGTAGCCATCACACCGCCACTTCCACCGTTTCCGAACAGCGTCAAGTCATCGGTGAGATCCACCAGTTCACCGGGAGTTCGGTTGGGGCCGTACCCGCGCAGTTCCGGTGAACCGAGGTCGGCAGGGGCCAGCGTGGTGTGTCTCAAACCGAGCGGTCCGGCAATCCGGGTTGACATCAAGGTGGACAGTGAAGAGTGCGTGACGTGCTCAAGCACCATGGCCGCCAACTGATAGTCGGTTCGGCTGTAGTGATAGCTGGTCCCTGGTGCAAAGTACCGGGGGTGAGTTTCGGCTAGTGCTACCAGTAGCTGGTCGGAGTACACCACTCGCTGGCCTGCCCTACGGCGGGCCAGCAGTTGACGCGCTTGATTACGGAGTTGGGGATTGTTCAGCCGCTTGACATCCGTCCCTGGGTTGCCGTCACTGGCCTCATCGAAAACACCGCTGGTGTGGTTGAGAAGCATTCTCACGGTAATCGGCTGGTCAGGGCGTAGGAGCCCAGGAAGAAGTTCGTTGACGACGTCATCGAGCGACAATTCGTGACGGGAGGCTGCGTCGAGCACAAGGGCTGCAACAAGGGGTTTGGTGATGCTGGCAATGCGGAACCGTGTCCGGGAGGTGATCTCGGTCCCCTGGGTGTCTGCGGTCCCTGATGATACAAACCAATGACGATCGCCGATCTGCACCACCGCCAGCGCGCCAGGCGATCCGTATGTTCGGCGTTCATCGTTGAGCAATCGTTGAACATCGGGTCCGGGTAGAACTGGGGCCGCGGCGATGGTGCGCTTCGCAGTAGTTGTGACGAACCTCGGCCCAGTCGTGGTGGTGATTCGCGACACTGGGTGGCGGGTAACCGCACCTGTACATCCAGAAACAATGGCAAACACGATGAGCAGCTCCACTACGCCACGCCGTCTCACGAGTCAATCGCCACAATCAGCCCCTGAACCCACATAGATCGGCATTAACGGCATGCTACCCGGGGCTTCCACCACCAAAGTTCTGTGCAGCTTTTACCGTATATTTACCACAATGGTGCTCACTCTTTTGAGTATCGATCTACGATGCTTCTGTACACATTGTGTGTACCTCTACGAGGAGACTCATATGAATATTCGCCGAATAACCACCGCCATTGCGTGCGCTGCAGTGCTCTCTGTGACCTCGATGTCTGCCGTAACAGCAGCTACCACTACGGTGCCCCCCACCGCCACCAAACTGGCGCCGAAAACCACCAAAGTTTCTGCTTCGGACACCACTGTAAAATCTGGCGAGTCCAAGAAGCCAGTAGTTGCTGGCAATTTCTGCAAGAAGAAGCTGGTGGGCACTACGTCCAAGAGTGCTGCGGGAGTCGTTCTCACCTGCAAAGCTGATGCCAAGGGGCAGGTTCGCTGGACCAAATAGAGTTACGTGATTGAGCGGATGTGCGCCACACGCTTGGTCTGCCGAGTGTGTGGCTTCACCCGCCGGGTTACTGCTGGCTTACGTTGACAGTCGAACAGCGCCAGCGGCGTATGAAGTGGCAATCGATTGTAGAGACGCCAATATGCAGTGGGGTCAGCGCCCCCGTAGGAATGCGGCGGCACCCGTTGGCAGTTGGCGCGCGCATAGGGTCCCCACGGTCTGGCCATGATGGACGGTGGTATTGCCCTGGCAAGTCGATGCGGTGGCAAGTCTGGCACCGCTACCCACCGAAGCTGCCGGTGGCTGATCCAGTGGGTGAACGTGTTCAAGGTTGGGTACTGATCGGTGCCAAAGAAGCCCCCCAACGCCGCCACCGATCCAGAGTCGGATTCCACTGCTTGAGCAGCAGCCAACACTCGGGGGGTGGCGATCACCATGGTCCCCGGGGTGGCATGGCGGCGGGCGAAGCCAAGCACTCGATCGTCGTTTTGGCGGATCGCTTGCTGCTGATGGGTCAGCGGCAATGGCCCGGAAAGTTCCACGTTCGGCACCACCGGATCTTGGGGATGTGACACAGCCGCCAGCGCCCAATGGGCAGGTGCCACGGTAATGGCAATCACCGCAGCGCCAACGTTGACAACACGAACCACCCTCCTACTGGTGATCGAATAGGGCGACCGGTTGTGCGCAGCGATGATGGGTCCCGTTGCCCCCTGTCGAACCAGAAGAACGGAACTCACTATGGCCACCCCAGCAAACGATGCCGCCAGCATTCCTAGCCAGGCAGCACTCCTATGGGTTGCTGACATGGCGGTGGCAACAGCTGCGGTCATCACGGCCGACAGCCCGGCAACGTTGGACCAACGTCGTAGCGATGGCAGCACTGTTTTCGAGGTCCGGGGGAGGAACGAATCAACACTGATGGCCACCAAGGTGGCAATCCCCGGCACCAGCGGAGCAAGGTAATACGGGGAGAACTTTCCTGGGATCACCGCCAATACAACGGCATGTACAGCGGTCCACCCAACAAGGAACAGCGTCGTTCGTCGCTGACGTGAAGTCCGAGCTCCGATGGCCAGCAGTCCGCCCACGAGTGCCGCACCTAGTAACCAACTGCTTTGTGTGGCGTATTGATTGGAGAACAGATTCCGGGTATGCGGT
Organism: Acidimicrobiales bacterium; assembly: GCA_025358985.1. Lineage (GTDB taxonomy): Bacteria > Actinomycetota > Acidimicrobiia > Acidimicrobiales > JANYDT01 > JANYHQ01. The sequence continues at coordinate 3,263 of JANYHQ010000586.1, read as the reverse complement.
GCAGCCTTGCGCTCGGTGGGCGCCGATGGTGACTCCAACTGGCTCACCCGGTGGGCACCGTTGAAACCGAACGCAAGGTTGAACTCGGTGTTGTTGCTGGAGTTGGCCACATAGGGTCGGTCCGAGGAAATCACGTGGTCCACGGTCTCGATCCATGCCATACAGCTCACCATGGCCACCGCCACAAACACCAATGTCCGCACCGTCCGACGTCGCCACCCACCCGGGGACATGAACGCAATGGCCACCAGTACCGCTGGCACCGCAACTACTGCTTGGAGTTGTTTGGTGGTGAATGCCAGTCCCAGGGTGATACCCGCACCGGCCACCCATCCGAGTTGGTCGCAGTTGATGGCCTGAGCCACACATACCAACCCCACGATGGTGAGCAACACGAGCATCTCGTCTGGGTTGTTGCTTCTGGCTACCGCGATGTTGATAGGAGTTACCAGCATCACGATGCACGCAATCAGTGCTGTTCGGCGATTGAACCAGTTGAACAGCACCGTATGCATGATTACGATTCCGGCGGCGAACATCACCACTTGAGGCCCGAGAACCGTCCATGACGACACACCGAACAGACGGATCAGCAGCGCAGGCGGGACAAGGCCCAACGGCGGCTTGTCCACGGCCATGATCCCAGTGCGATCAAACGCCGCAAAAAACAAGTTTCGGAGGCTGCGCGCACCACTGATGTCCGCGGCGGTGTAATAGGAATTTCCCAGTCCGTTCAGACTCAACCGCCAGGATCCCCACAACAGCGCAGTGACACCGAGTAGCGCTGCGTCTACCCAAGCAGGGACAGCTCGAATCCAGCGAACCTTTGCTTCCATGGTTTCGATGGAGTGCGTGGAAACCACCTGTCTATGATGAAGGACCCCGCCTGAAGAGACACTGAATTTCCACATATTCGGGCGGTCAACGGCGGGATCGATTCCTACCGAGTCGCGCTACGGTATGAGCATGGATGTGGGACCTACCGAGCTGATCATCATTCTCGTCATCGTCATGCTGTTGTTTGGAGCCCAACGTCTTCCCAAACTGGCCCGCTCCATAGGTCAAGCATCAAAAGAATTCAAAGACGGCATCAAAGAGGCGACGAGCGAAACGGAAGCCGCCGCCGCACTGGCTGAACAAGAGCGCCACACCACCAAGTTGGCGGAAGAGGCGCGTATCGATTTATTGGTGACTGCTCGTTTGGCCGAGCGAGAGGCTGCGCAAAACAAAGCCACCAGCTTGTGACTCTTGGACGTAGATCAAGGAACAGCAAATCGTGCTCGTCGGTCACGGCGGACGGGACCGGGGTGCTGCCATACGAAATGTGCGCCAATGAGTCCGTCGTTGGGGTCGATGAGCGACACGTTGGCACCCAAGGATCGGAGAACTTTCGGGTGATCGAGTCGGGTGGAGTAGCCACCACCTATATAGAGATGATCAAAGCTGAGCAGCGTCCGTAGTACCTCGACCATGGTGACGATCCGGGTACGCCAAGCGGCGTTACCAACCTTGTGGCGAGCGGCTTCACCGAGATATTCGTTGTATGTGCGAGTCCCGTGGAACGGGTGATGGGCCAACTCAAGGTGCGGGCCGCAGACACCGTCTTGATAGGTGGCACTTCCGACCCCCGTTCCAAGGGTTACTACCACCTCCACCCCCGATCCGGTGATGACTGGCAAAGCCTGCATTTCGGCATCGTTGACCACCCGCACCGGACAATGAAGCGCAGTCTGGAGTTCTGTGTCCAGATCAAATCCCGTCCATCGTTTCACCAGGGCCTTGTCCACGGCCGTTCCCGGTCCATGCTTGGTGACGAAATGCGGCGCAGTAAGGACCAACCCTCCTCGGATCACTCCGGGGAACCCTGCGGCGGCCCGAGTAGGGGTGCCCAGCGGAGCAACCAGTGAAGTGAGGGCGTGCACCAGTTCTTGCGGCCCCATGGGGTACGACGTGGGGGTACGAAGCCTCTCGGAGATCATGTGGCCAGCGGCGTCGAGCAATGCCGCTTTTAGACCTGTGCCACCGATGTCGAGTGCGAGGGTGGTTTTTTTGGCTGGTTGAGCATTCATGAGAGTTCCTGTGTGGTGATGGGTCGCCAGTTGCGTCCGTGGTCAAAAAATCCTGCAGGTGCTGGGGGCCCGTCGGAGCCGCTTGGGTAGATCTCCGGCTCACCCGCTGATCCCCACGCATCGAGTACCGGTTGCACAATTTTCCACGCCTGAAGGGCTTCGTCGTTTCGGATGAACAGGCTCCGATCGCCTGCCACGATGTCGAGAAGAAGTTGTTCGTATGCTGAATATTCAGATCCTGCGGCGGAGGTGTCAGTGGCTGCCAATACGAGTCGTTCCGTGGTGAGACCGAGGCCGGCACGTTTGGCCACCGCATCGATCTCTATGGTCTCGTCTGGGCGTAACCTCAACACGATCCAGTTACCTCCCTCGGTCGTGCCAGAAGCCTGACCGGCGCCGAACATGGTTGATGGGGGGTCACGCAATTCAAGAGCAATTTCGGTGAGGTTGCCGGACATCCGTTTGCCGCTGCGCAACGAGAACGGCACACCCAGCCACCGCCAATTGTCCACGAACAACTGCACTGCTGCATAGGTTTCGGTGTTCGAGGCAGTGTTGATGTTTTCCTCTGCTCGATAGGCGATCTGGTTGGCACCGGCCCCATATTGGCCACGCACACTGCGCGCAGGGAGGTCAGTGGCGGTGAACGGGCGCACCGATCGCAGTGCCTCCACTTTGTGTTCACGCAGGACCTCGCTGTCCCACACCGACAGTGGCTCCATGGCGCAAAGCGCAAAGAGTTGCATGAGATGGTTTTGGATCATGTCGCGCAGAGCGCCCGCCGTGTCGTAATACCGCCACCGACCTTCCAGACCAATGGTTTCGGCTGCCGTGATTTGCACTTGAGCAATGTTGGTGACGTTCCAAATGGCTTCGATGAATCGATTGGCGAGGCGAAACACCAAGAGGTTCTGCACGGTGTCCTTACCCAAGAAGTGATCAATACGGAACAATTGGTCTTCACCCCAGTGCGCGCTCAACTCAGCCTGTAGCGTCACCGCGGTGTCCAAACTGGTCCCGAACGGTTTCTCGACGACCAGCCGCCGCCAGCCTCCGTCTTGGTGGGCCAAACCAGCAGCGCCCAACGCGGTGGCCGCCTGAGCGAAGAGTGTGGGCGGAAGGGCCAGGTAAAAAATGGCGGGACCCGTGACGAGGGCACACAACGCTTCGATTTTCTCTGTACTGAGGTCGCCC
>JANYHQ010000573.1 GCA_025358985.1 Acidimicrobiales bacterium | reverse complement strand
CCATCAGCGTGGGCGATGTCCAGCGCGACGACCCGCCAGAGCACACCCACCGTCGCCAGTTTCTCCGTGACCCATTCCTACCCAGTGCAGTCAACGCCACCAGACCGCTCGTTCGCGCCCTTGCCGATGACATCGCCACCGGTCTTGCTCCTCACGGCGGATGCGAACTACACACCGATTTTGCGTTGGCCCTTCCGGTAGCCAGTTTCTGTGCCCTGCTTGGTGTGGAGTTGGATGATCGCGCCCAATTCAGCGAGTGGGCCGACGACATGGTGGCGGCCATGACGTATCCCGACAGAGGTGGCGATGGCCGTCGCGGCGTCAACGCGTTCTCCCGCGCCCAGATCGAACATCGTCGCCAATTGGCCGATGATGGCGAGGCATTGCCTGATGGCTTTTTGAGCTACTTGGCCACTGCTGCGTACAGTGCCGACGGTAGCCCTATGGATCTGCGTGAGGCGGTCAATACGGTAAGCCAACTGCTGGTGGCCGGTCACGAAACCACCACATCGCTCATCACCAATCTCATGTGGCGCCTGTTGGAAGAACCCAGCCGCTGGCAGCGTGTGGTGGCAAACCCGTCGCTTATCGAAAGTGCCGTCGAGGAGAGTCTGCGCTTCGACCCACCGGTACTCGGACTGTGCCGGACCAACAACAAGCCGGTGACTCTGTCCGGGGTTGCCATCCCCGAAGAGTCCAAGGTCATGGTGCTGTACGCCTCGCCGAATCGCGATCCCGACCTGTTCGAGGCGCCCGATGAGTTCCGCTTGGATAGACCGGTGACGCAGACGAGGCGCCACCTCTCCTTCAGTTGGGGCATCCACTACTGCTTGGGAGCGGGCTTGGCCCGTCTCACCGCCCGCGTGGCCATCGAGACACTGGTGGATCGATTCCCCACCATACGTTTGGCCGGTGACACCGAACGTATCGATGCCCCATTCCTCTGGGGCCGCAAGATTCTCCCGGTGGCCTGGGACATACCCCCAAAACCCTGAGCGCGGCATATCGGCACATGTTCGGCGGCGGATTGCCGCTCATTGCGGCCATCTGAGGTCAAGTTGTTCCGAATTGTGACGCCGAGCGAACTTTTATGGCGACCCAACGTCCCGACGTGCCGCGCTCGGGTTGGCACGCTGGTCAGTGCCGTAGGGGCAACCACCAGTCGGCGATTTCGGCGGCGAAGCGCACGGCGTAGCGCCGAGTGAGATCGTCGGCATCATCGGGTACAGCCTGGCTATTGGTGGGCGCCAGCACGGACGCACCCTGGATGGGATCCACCCATTCCAGCCGTACCGATTCCATCAACGGCCCCAGCTGCGGGCTGGCCGCCTCGTGATGATCACTGGTTTGGTGAGCCATGAACCCCAGAAAATCGGAAAACGACAGCAGCGTGTAATAACTACGGGGCTGCGCACCGCGCCAGTAGCCGTAAGCGCGCACATTACCTTCACGGGCGTGGGTGGCTTGGTGCAACACCTTAGCGATGGATTCGAACTGTTCCTCGGTGCCCGGTCGTACCGTGATGTGAGCCAGGATCGTGGCCATGGTGCGCGCCTCCTCAGGCGGGGGTGATGCTGACGTGCAGTTCCTCGAGCGCCCGCAGTACGAATCCGGGTTTGTGGCGGAAATCGTTACGTGGCGCCAGTTGGAATCCGGCCACGCGGTCCAACAGCACTTCGAGGGCAATACTCTGCTCCAAGCGCGAAAGCCCGGCGCCGGGGCAGTGATGCTCACCCTGACCGAAGGCCACATGACGCGACGCATTGGCCCGCTCCAAATCCAAGTGGTTGGCATCGCCGAACACTCGTGCATCGCGATTGGCAGCGGCGAAGCGCAGATGCACCGTGGAGCCCGCCGGGATGATGACGCCGTGCAGTTCCACATCAACGAGGTTGTGGCGATACAACCCTTGCGTGGGCGACTCCAGCCGCAACACTTCATCCACGAACGAAGGAATCTTCGAAGGATCGGCCCGCAATTGCTGCTGCAATCCCGGTTGGCGCAGCATCAGCCAGAGGCCCGACGTGAGGGCGAAGGTAGTGGTTTCGTTGCCGCCGATGTAGAGATGATCGGTGGTGAAGAGGAT
>JANYHQ010000570.1 GCA_025358985.1 Acidimicrobiales bacterium | reverse complement strand
GGGCATGGCCGCAGCTCAGCCGAGCAGCACAACGAGAGCAAGTGCTGCCAATGCAGCATTTCGTATGATGGCATCCGGGCCCAACGGCGCATTGGAACGGGCCCCGAAACAGTGGCACGGCGGTCGCCGCCCGGCGGCCAGGGTGCGCCCGATAACCACGGTGAAGGCCACCAGCAACACCAGCGCCAAGGCCGCCCCGGCCAGCATCACGGTTCGCAGCGGAAGAATCAACGCCACCGCGGCCATGATCTCGGCCAAGGGAAGCGCAGCTGTCACCAGTCCGCTGACTCTGCTCGGCACCCCGAGGTCGGTGACTGACGTTCGGGTGCCGTCGAGGTCACGCAGTTTGCCCGCCGCCGCCACTGCGAGGACCGCGGCGAGGATCAAGCGGGCGCCCAGGACAGCCAAACCTACGGGGGTACGCACCACGAACCACGATCGTACGGTGCGCTGCCACGGTACGGTGCCGTCTGTGAGTTCCTCCGCTCCGGTTTCCCCACGCTCTCCTCTGTCGGCCGTCTTGCGCCTCTGGTCGAATCGGTGGGTGTTGGGGGCTCGACCGCGAACCCTGCCCACAGCAATCGTGAGCGTGGTGGTGGGTACCGCAGTGGCTGCCGTTCACCACCACATCATTGTGTGGAGGTTTCTGGCGGCCCTGGTGGTGGGTTTGGCGCTGCAGATAGGGGTCAATTATGCCAATGACTACAGCGATGGCATCAAGGGCACTGACGAGGCTCGGGTGGGACCGGTCCGGTTGGTGGGGGGCGGATTGGCGTCCGCCAAGGCAGTGAAGCTGGCCGCATTTGCTGCATTCGGGGTAGCCGCCGTGGTGGGGCTGGGGCTGGCGCTGGTCACCACCCTGTGGCTGGTGGCGGTGGGGTTGTCGGCCATTGTGGCGGCATGGACCTATACCGGCGGCCCCCGACCGTACGGCTATGCCGGGTTCGGCGAGTTGTTCGTATTCGTGTATTTCGGCGTGGTGGCCACCGTGGGTTCGGCGTTTGTTCAGCAGAACCGGATCACGGCGTTGGCAGTGGTGTCGTGCATCCCCGTGGGCCTGTTGGCCACTGCCCTCATCGTGGTCAACAACCTGCGCGACATCCCCGGTGACACGGTGGCGGGCAAGCGCACATTGGCAGTCAAACTGGGTGACCGGCGAACCCGTTTGCTCTATGTGAGCTGTGTGGGTTTGGCGTTCACCATGGTGGCGGTGGTGGCCGCAGTGAGTCATCGATGGTTTGCTCTGGCCGCCTTTGGTGCACTGGTTACCGTGCCCGCGCCGATACGGACGGTGAGATCAGGCGCCGCCGGCCGCCAACTCATCGCCGTCCTGGGCGGCACGGCCCGGGTCCAGTTGGTGTTCGGCGCGTTGCTCAGCGTGGGCTTAAACATCCATCCCTGAGTACGCCGGTCCCTCAACCCGGGTCTGACATTGGTCTGTCACGATGGGGGGACCATGGCTCGATCCGACAGATCCGGGTGGCGTGTCAGCCATCCCGACGACATCTTGCGTCGGTTGGCCCGATCGGGACGCACGATGCTGCCGGTCTCGTCGGAGTCGAACTATCGACGGCCTACCGGCATGTCGTCACGGGGCCGGATGGTGTTGTTGGTCCTCGTTGCCGTGTCGGTGTTGGTGGTACTGCCATTCGTGTGGCCCCGCAACACCATCACCGTGCAGGGGTTGGTGGCCAAGCAGTTCCTGCGAGCGGCCGATGCCGCCAAACTGGAAGTGGTGGTGTCGGTGAAACCGGCCTCGGCTACCGCATCGGCCAAGGTTCAACTCGATGGGCAGCCTGTCCCCACCCGGGTAGTGGAAGGCAACTTGCGCTTCACCCTGGGTCCCATGATCGATGGCATCCACCGAATCACTGTCACCTCGGGTGGCGGTCTGCTGTTGCGAGGCCCCGCCTCAAAACAGATCATGTTCTCCATCGATAGTACCGAGCCCACACTCACCAAGGTGACGATGTCGGCCGTCACCTCGATGCAAGCACCCGTCACGGTCACCGGTGTCACTGAAGCTCAAGCCACGGTGAGCGTCAATGGCGTCAGCGCAGTGGCCGACGCGCTGGGACGTTTCACCGTGCGTTTTGCCTTCCCGCCTGTGGGTGCGCTGCGGATCAGTGCCCGTGATCTGGCCGGCAATGAGCACACCACCATTCGTAAATCGGTATTGACCAAACTGCTGCCGGAACTGCGCAGCGTGCATGTGAGCCAGGCGGCGTGGGCCGATGAAAAACGTCGGACTGAATTGCTGGCAATGGCCGCGGCAGGGCGGATCACTGCCATGGAGTTGGACATCAAGGACGAACAAGGACATCTCGGCCATACGTCGGGGGTGCCACTGGTGAACCAATTGGGGGCGTCGCTGGGCCTGTACGACCTGAAGGCAGTGGTGAGCCAACTGCACGCCGTCCGGGTGCTGGTGGTGGGCCGAGTGGTGACATTCCGTGATCCGCTCTTCGTGGAGGCAGCACAGCGCACCGGACATCCTGAGCAGGTTGTCCAAGACGCTGCCGGTCAACCCGTTGCCGGCAAAGCAGCCGGGTACACCAACTTCGGCAACGCCCTCGTGCGTAACTACAACTCCGCAGTAGCGCTCGAAGCGGCGGCAGCAGGGGTCGACGTGTTGATGTTCGACTACGTGTCGCGTCCCGAAGGAGATCTCGGTGCCATGAGATTTTCTGGTCTTGGTCCCGGCGGCCTCGGATCCATAAGCGCGCCTACGGCAGTGGCCCAAACGGTGTCGTTCATCAATGACAGCGTGGCATCGTTGCGTACGACCCCCGCGAGAGTAGGGGTGGCAGTGCCTGGATTCAGCATCCGGAGCAAGGACACTCCACCCGGAAGCACGCTGTTGTTGGGCCGTGCGGTTGACTATCTGGCGCCGGTGATCTTTCCGTCGACGTTTGTGTCCGGTACCTTCGATGTAGCTGATCCCCCGGCCCAACCGGGCATAATTGCGGAGCGCGCCGTGCAGGCCTTCCAAGAGGCATTGGTGAACAGTGGTGTGCGCTTAGTACCGCGTTTGCAGGACTTTTCGCTGGTCCGTAACTACGGAATCAAACAGGTGGCTGCCCAGATCACCGGTGTGGCCAAGCGCTGCGTAGGCGACTTCTCGTTGTGGAACGCCAAGATGAACTATCACAGC
>JANYHQ010000562.1 GCA_025358985.1 Acidimicrobiales bacterium | reverse complement strand
TGAGTGGCCAGGTCCTCAATCATCTCCAGGGCATCGACGCGAGTGATGGGCACAAGCCGGAATGTGACATCGGCCACCGCCTCGGCCAGGATTCCACCCACTCCGAGCATCACGGCCACACCGAATTGCGGGTCGGTGGTGAGGCCAGCGATCAACTCCCGATCGCCTCGCACCATCTTGGCCACCAACAGGGTGACGTGGCCGTCTTCGCTTTTGGCCAGTGACAACAATGAGGTAGCCGCCTCGCGTACGGCCACTTCGGTGCTCAGCCCGAGTCGAACCAGGTTGCGTTCCGTTTTGTGGGCAATGGCCGGACCGCACAGCTTCACCACCACTGGCAGCCCGATCTTCACTGCAGCCTCCACCGCAGCCTCGACATCAAGCACCTCGCACTCGGGGGCCATGGCCACCCCGTGTCGGGCCAGCAGCTGTTTGGACTCGGCTTCGGAGAGGGTGATGGAGGGGGTTATGGAGGGGGTTCTGGAGGGCGTGGCGGACACGAGCGCCGAACTTAACGAAGCTGACACCGAAGCGCACGAAGGGGCACGTACATGTCCACCGGTAGGGTGTGCTCACACCGTTTTGCCCTGAAGCTCCTGAGACCCTCGTGCCCCCATCACCCCCCTTGCCACCGGATGAAGTTTCCGAGGCCCCCGCGAAACCGAGAAGGGCGCGGATGGTGGTGGGCGCCATCGCCGCCGTGGTTGCGCTCAGTGCAGTTGACCTTGTGGTGGTAGCAGCCCGATTCGGCGCTGCCGCGCAAACCAGTGGTGCCCCCGCCACGGCCGCTCTTCGCGTGGCGGTGCTGTCGGCGCGTCGTGCTCCCGAATTGATTACCGATCTCAACAGTCGCACGGAGCTGCAGGCCCAGGTTGACCAACTTCTGTCCCCTGAATATGTCGGAGCTGAGGGCTCAGCGGCATCGTGTCTGCTGGTGCGCGAACGAGGACGGACCATCGTGGTCCACAACAGTGGGCTGGACGTGTTGCCGGCCTCCACCATGAAGGTGCTCACGGCCACTGCGGTGTTGGCCACCAGCAAGCCCACGGACACCTTCACCACCACCGTCCGGGCGGCGGCACCGGTGAGTGCCGGGGTGGTGCAGGGCGACCTTTGGCTGGTGGGTGGCGGTGATCCCATTCTGGCCACCAAGGGGTATCTGGCCACGTTCCGCCGCCAGCCCCAGATCGCCACTTCATTGGAGGAATTGGTCGACAACGTGGTGGCCGCCGGAGTCACCCATGTGGTGGGTGCCGTGGTGGCCGACGAGCGCCTGTACGACGTACAGCGTGGCGTGCCCACCTGGAAGGACAGCTACCAGTCGAGCGGCGAGGTGGGTCAGCTCAGTGCCATGGCCGTCAACGACGGGTTCTTCCAAGTCGACGGCAAAGGCATCTGGCGCATCTCCACCCAGCCCGCCCTGAGTGCGGGTGACCTGTTCGCAACGCTGCTGCGAGAACGCGGAGTTCTGGTGGACGGCCTTACCCGGGTAGCCACTGCTGCCGATCCGGTGGCCACTGTGGCGGCACCGCTTGACGTGGCTCGAGTGCAGTCCCCGCCGATGGTGCAGGTGCTCAACGAGATGCTCAGCGAAAGCGACAACACCACGGCTGAGCTCATGGTGAAGCATCTTGCCAAGGTGGCGGGAGGGGAGGGATCAACGGCAGCCGGCGTGGTGGCCATGCGAGCCGCTCTCACCAAGGCCGGTCTGCCCATTGAAAAGCTGGTTTTTTTTGACGGGTCCGGCCTTGACCGCGGTGATCGAGTCACCTGCGCGCTGTTGGCCACTGCGGTTGAGTTGGCACCGCCGGAGCTGATCAACGGACTTCCGGTGGGTGGCGAATCAGGGACCCTTGCAGGACGTATGCGCGCTGACAATGTACGGGGCCGTATCAAGGCCAAAACCGGCACCCTCAACGGTGTTTCGGCGCTCGCGGGGGTGGCTGAAGCCAACGGCACGCAGTTGCAATTTGCCCTCGTACTCAACAAGTTGGGTCCCACCACGCCTGGACGCACGGTTGGGGATGAACTGGCAGCACTGTTGGTGGCCTATCCCAATGGGCCCAACGCAAAGGAACTGGCACCATGAGCAACGAGTCCGTACCGCCACCGAGGTCCTCCCTTGCGATGTTTCCCCTAGGCAATGTGCTGTTCCCACACGCCTATCTGCCGTTGCGGATTTTTGAACCGCGCTACCGCACCATGATCGAAGATGTCATTGGCGACTCAGGAACCCGGGAGTTCGGGGTGGTGCTCATCGAACGGGGCTCAGAAGTGGGAGGCGGAGATGTGCGCCACACCGTCGGCACGGTGGCACGCATCGTGGAGGCCGAACCCCAACCCGATGGCGGTTGGTTGGTGATTGCGGTTGGGGTACGGCGCATCACAGTCGAACAGTGGCTCCCTGACGATCCGTATCCACGCGCCGAGGTGACGGACACCCAGGATCAGGCCCCCGAGAATCCCACCGATGGTCCTGTGGAAACACTGGATCTCGACCCTGCGATGGCCACGCTGCGACGAGTGCTGGCCATGTGTGCCGAGCTCGACGAACCGGGTGCTCCGGCCACCATCGAGCTCGACCCCGACCCCACCGTCCGTCTCTGGCAGATGTGTGCGGTGGCCCCCGTGGGTCCCGTCGATGACCTGCGATTACTGCGGGCCCCGACTGCTGCGGTCAGACTTGGCGTGCTCGTCGAGCTTCTCGACGATGAGGCCATGGTCCTCTCGCATAGGCTCACCACCGGTTGAACCCCCGAACAAGGAGCATCGTGGCTGCATCATCTGAGTCGAAGGCAAAGCTCTCCAGCAAAATCGGAGGGGCAGCGGCAAAGTTGCGACAGGTGAATCCTGGCGTCGCCAAGGGCTCCGCCCAGTCCGGTTTGGCCGGGGCCAAAGAGGTACTGCAGTTGGCTGTGTCATATGCCAAGCAAGAGACGGTGGACCCGTTGAGGGGAGCCAGTCGCTATCTGGCATTTGGGTTGGCGGCATCGGCACTCATTGGCACCGGTCTGGTACTCGTCATGTTGGGCGCTCTGCGCGGAGTGCAAACGCTCACCGGCGCAGACCACCAACGGGGTCATCTCAGCGGCAGTTGGTCGTGGGCGCCGTATTTCATCACCCTCTTCATCTGCTTGGCGGTGATCGGCGCCATCGTCGTCGCCATGCGCCGATCGATCCGTTCCGGAGGAACATCACGATGACGTCCAAAGACAAGCACGTACAACCCGGGCTGGATCGCCCCATCAAGCGTGAAGACATCGAGCAGCGACTACGGAGCATCAAGGGCGACGTGGAGTCCATCAAAGATTCCACGGTTGGCGTGGGGGTGGCTGCCATCGGTGGTTTGGCCCTGCTTCTGGTGATCTTGGCGTTCATCATCGGCCGCAGTCGTGGTCGCAAGAAGTACGCATTCATCGAAGTGCGGAGGGGCTAGTGCTCAAGTCGTTGCTGCGCACGTGGGTGCGGGGCTCCGTGCTGCGCAAAGGGGCATCCGGCCAATCCACCTTCTGGGCCGTGGTGGGAGCCATTAGTGTGCTGCGTACGCTTCACCGTCGCTATGGAGGGCGCCAGCCGGTGACGTTGATGCGATCCAAGATCCGTCCGGGAGAAGTGATCGAGGTCAAGTACACCGGGGAACCCTCGTCGGACCTACGTAAGGAGCGCGCCAAGCGAGCCGAGTTGGTCAACGTGTACAACTCCACTCCCGACGGTCGCAAGGGCCGAAAGCTGCGTAAGCAGTTTGCCAACACAGTGGTGGCCGAAGACGCCCGGTCCAAACAGTGAGCCGCCCGCTGAAGGCGGGCGAGCGGGTGGTGCTGGTTGATGCGAAACGACGCCGATACCTCATCATCTTGTCGGACACTGGCGAGTTCCACTCTCACGCTGGCGTGTTGGCCCACTCGGCGCTGATCGGTAGCGAAGAAGGCGTCACGCTCAAGTCAACCGGTGGTGGGCGCTACACCGCCATCCGGCCCACACTGGCCGAGTTCATCCTCAAGATGCCGCGTGGTGCGCAGGTCATCTATCCCAAGGACCTCGGTCCCATACTCTTCCTGGCCGACATCTTTCCCGGGGCCCGGGTACTGGAGTCTGGAGTGGGCTCGGGTGCGCTTTCCATGACGCTGCTACGCGCCGGAGCCGACATCGTGGGTTACGAGCTACGCGAGGATTTCGCCAACAAGGCACGCTCCAATGTGGCTGCGTTCCTCGGTGACGAGGCCATGGAGCGCTACCGGGTAGAAGTCCGTAACGCCTATGACGGCATTGACGAAACGGGCCTCGATCGCATCGTGCTGGATCTACCTGAACCCTGGAATGTGGTGCCCCATGCCGCCCAGGCACTGCGTAGCGGCGGCATCATCGTGGCCTACCTGCCCACCATCAACCAGACCGCCCGACTGCGTCGATCACTTGCGGCACACGGATTTTCACTGGCCGAGACCATCGAGGTGATGCACCGCGGCTGGCACATCGAGGGGATGTCGGTGCGTCCCGATCACCGTATGGTGGCCCATACGGGCTTTCTCACCACCGCCCGCTTACTGCCCGGTGATAGCGCGGTACGGACCCCGTTGATCGAGGGAGGACTGGGCTTTCCCGACGAGAGCGGGCCGGCTTTCGACGATGGCCCCCACGCAGGGCGGAGTGGCGATGGTGATTCGTCGGAGGACGACGGCGGTTCGGATGGTGATTCCTCGGAGGACGACGGCGGTTCGTGAACGGCCTCGACGTGGCCGTGGGACTGGCGCTGGTGGCGGCCATGGTGAGCGGCTACCGCCAGGGGCTCTTGAGTCGCATCTGTACGGTGGTGGGGAGTGTGGGAGGTCTGTTGCTGGTGGCCGCCAACCTCCCATGGGTGGTGGCCAGGCTGCCCATCGGCGACCATCGTCCCGGAATCCTCAGCGTCCTCATTGCGCTGGGGTCGGGCGCCATTGTTGGTCGTATCGCAGGCGTCATCATTGGACGCTGGTTGCGCCGCCGTCTTCCCACCCGTCCCGTGCGCCAAGCCGACCGTCTGGGTGGCGCCGGACTGGGGGCAGCAGGGGTGGCCGTGGTGGTGTGGTTGGCGGCCCCGCTGTTTGCACTGGTACCGGGTTGGCCTTCCACGCTGCTGGCCGGGTCCCGATCGGGGGCGGTGGTGGCGCGAGAGTTTCCCGCTCCACCAAATGCCATTGCGTCACTGCGTTTCTTGCTCGACAACGCATCGTTTCCTCAGGTGCTGTCGTCGTTAATTCCCGGGTTCACGGCACTGAACCCCGCACTCCCCGTAGTGCCGCCCAACTCACTGGCTACGTCGGTGGGACGGAGTGCGGCTGAGTCCACGGTGTCGGTCACGGCCCGAGCGTGCGGCATGGTGTCACGCGGTACTGGAGTGGTGGTGGCAAAAGGATTGGTACTCACCAATGCCCATGTGGTGGCGGGCGCCATTGGGGTGGACATCGGTGAGGCTGATGGCACGAGAAGGTTGGTGATGGTCTCGGGGCGGGTGGTGTGGGCTGACGGAGCTGAGGACCTTGCGCTCATCCGAGTGGACACCCCGTTGGTTGCCCCGGTGATGAACGTGGCTGACGGCCAGAGCGGCCCCCAGCCCGTTGTGGTGATCGGTCGGCCGCGGAGCACCGCTCGACTGTTGCCGGCCCGGGTCACCGGTGTCATCACAGC
>JANYHQ010000556.1 GCA_025358985.1 Acidimicrobiales bacterium | reverse complement strand
GGAGGGCGTGATCACGACAAGATTGAGCAGGAAATCGAGGTCTCCGTCGTGGTCGATGTCCCAAGCTGCGAGAGTCACCACCAAGGTTGTGTCTGTGGCGATCGTCTCGGTTTGCTCCGCACCGATGACCCACATCCCTCGCTCGAACTGCACGTCGCCAGCCGTGTTGGGATTGACCAAATAGCCATCGGAAACCATTGCGGGTGTGATGGGATCGTCTGCCTCCGGATTCATGTACATGTTGTGGGCGCCCCCCACTGGCGGAGGAGTGGCCATGATCACGGTTACCTGGCCGTTTCCCCACGGACCCGGGTCACCACGCCACGTCACCCACGCCTGTAGTGCTGGGGTACCACATACCCATAGGAACTCGATGTCCCAGAAACGTGTGGCGTTGGCCGGAAGGAGGGCCGTGCGGATCGGCGGCTCGAGGACATCCACCACTTGGGCCGCTGAGCAGGACGGCTCCTGATGTGCGACGCCGAGGCTTACCTCGATAGCGCGGAGGAACGCAGCACGCATGATGTTCTCGGCGGGACCCGACCAGCGGCTCCACCAACCCGTCTGTGGAACCGGCGGGCTCGTCCACCTGCACGAGTTCAAGACGCCGTGTTGGACCGGGATGTCTTTCACCGGGTTGCCGAGCCAGTGCTCCCTCGTGTGGTTCTCAAGGGCTACGTCACCGGGCGGCATGAGCGTCTTGCTTTCCAGCGCCACCACCTCCCACATGGGCACGTGCGGGTTTCGCAAGTTATGCAAGAGAGCGGCACGTTGGTCCGCCTTCGCAAGATAGTCCTCGTATACGACGTACACGGCGCCCTTCTCAAGAAGGTACGGCATTCCCCCCATATGGTGCTTCCTTTCTTTTGCGCCCCGACGCGGCCGTCGACGACGAGAGTGGCCTGGTGCGTGCGAGGGTACGAACCGCGCTTGCGGACTGCTTGCGACGGCGACAGGATCGTGCACTGTGCGTATAACCATTCTCGGAGCGGTGGAGGTCGACGGGCACCCAATTACGTCGCCGCAAGAGCGACGTTTCCTCGCGGTGCTCGTGTTGCATCGCAATCGGGCCGTCACTATCGCCACCATCGCAGAAGCGGTATGGAACGAAAGCGTCCCCGATCAGCACCACAAGACGCTGCACAGCAAGGTGTCTCGTCTGCGGTCGTTGGTCGGCACCGGGCGACTTGAGCATGTGCCCGCGGGTTATCGGCTTCGTGTCGACGACGGCGAGTGTGACGCTGACGACTTCGAGACGATCGCGCGCCGGGTGGTTGCCAGCGCCATCGGCGACCCGCAGCAGCGGGTGGAATTCGCAGATGCGGCGATGCGACTCTGGGGAGGTCCGCTGTTCGGTGATCTCACCGATGACGCATTCGTCGGCGGCGAGGCAGTACGACTCGAACAACTCCGGTGCGCGGTGGCCGAGGCCCGGGCGAGTGCGCTGGTGGACCTGGCACGCTATGAGGAAGCGCTTGGGGACCTTGAGACACTGATGCGCGAGCAGCCGTATCACGACCGCCTGTGCGAGCTCCGGATGACTGCACTGGCGCGCCTCGGCCGCAACGTCGAGGCTCTGCGCTGCTATAGCGACTACCGGGCTCGACTCATCGAGGACGTTGGCGTATCCCCATCGTCGCCCCTCGTGGAGTTGGAGCAGCGGATCCTGGTGGGGTCGGTAGCACCGCATGCCCGCCACGAACCATCTCTGCAGATCGGTTTTGTCGATGTACTGCCGCCGCCGAGCCTGTCGAGGAACCCAACGCCCGTAGTGCAAGCTCCTTCGGGCGCTGCGGCGCGAGGAACACCATGGAACTCACCGATAGCCATGCGACCGGTGTTCGTGGGGCGCGAAGCCGTACTTGCCACGATCCGACGGGTTCTGCAATCCAAGGCAGAGGCGCTTGGTTGCTGCTATGTCAGCGGTGACGCCGGAATCGGCAAGACTCGTGTTGTCATCGAGTGCCTGGCTATGGCGCGTCGGCTCGGCCGGTCCACGCGTTTGCTGCAATGCAGGCCGCCGCCCGTTGCGCCGTTCGCAGCATTGGAGGGGATTGATCCATCGGATGTATTTGCTCCGGCAGCGGGCGTGCGGTGGCATGAACCGGATGCGCGATCGCGGGTCGTGGCATCCTACGCCGACGTACTGCAGCGTGCCATCGAGCCGGGGTCGCTCCTTGTTGTCGAGGATCTTCATTGGGCCGACGAGGGCACGCTCGAGGTGCTGGCATCGCTCGTGACCCGATTGTCCTTTGACTCCGTCGCCTGTACCTTTCTGCTGACCTCGCGGCCAATGCTGCCGGGCGCAGTACAGCGTGAAGCAGTTGAGCGTCTTCTCCGTGACATGCCAACCACCACCCTGCTGCTCGACGGTCTGTCAGAACCAGAGGTGTTCCAACTCATCAGCAGTGCCACCGATGTCGATCCGCAGACATCGCTGACTGACACACTGTGTCAACACGGCCACGGCAACCCGCTCCTTGCGCTTACGGGATTGCAGAGCCTGCGCTCGTCAGGGGACCTGCGATGGGACGGTAAGGCACTGGCGGCGACGGCAAACACGTTTCGGTCCGTTCCTGGCGATCTGTCTGGTTCGCTCGACCGGATCATGTCCGACCTTGATGAGCCCGTTCGGCGCATGCTCGAGGAGCTCGCCCTCGCCGGAGGACCGATGGCCTTCGATGCGCTGCCGTCGCTCGGCACGCTCGAAAGTGGGGAAGCGGTGGGCATTGTTGCGGCGGCCGAAGCGGTAGGACTGGTTGCTACCAACGATCGAATTGTGCGGTTCTGCCACCACCTCTATCAGCACGTGATCGAGGAAAGGGTCGCTGCGGTAGAGCGCACCGAACGTCACCGGGACATGTTCGCCAGGTTGATGCCGCCCATCGATGGTGGTGGGATCCGGGGAGCAATCGACATGCTCGAAACCGAGCAACTGACGCAGCTGGCACACCACGCTTCGGGGGCAGGTCAGCTCCTGCCGATGGCGACCCGTTTTGCTGCTTTTGAAGCCGCCGCGTACCGTTCCCTGGTCGATACGGACTGGATTGCTTCGGCACGGTTGTATCGGATGGCACTGGCGCTGGCGGACGACGTCGGCGTCGCCGGAAGTGCGCTCATTGCGCTACAAGCCCAGGCCGGAGCGGCCTTGTTCCGGGCCCACGACTCTGCGTCCGCAGTTGCATTGCTCGACGGTGTCGTCGAGCACGCCGAAGCAACGGATGATTTCGATCTCTGGGCCAGTTCCTTGGCCGACCGCGATCGGGCGCGGGCGTTCCTCACTCAAATCGTGGGGCGTCCTGATCTGTCGTCCGTGGAGCGTTTTGTGCAGGCTGCTGCGGACCGCCGTCCCGAGCAGTGTGCTCGCTTGCTGGCGCTCGGCGCCGAGCAGCTGTTCTCGGCCGGGGACGTGCCCGGGGCGCGCACGCTCATCGATCGTGCCACGCACATCGCCCCGCGCGGCGCGGGCCCGTTGCTCGATGCCGAACTCAGCTTCGCGGCTGGCTTGACGCGCCTTGGTGAACTGGCACTGGATGAAGCGACGGACCTGTTCGTTCGCAGCGCTCGATGCGCCAATGCTGCAGGTTCTGCGTGGGTCCACTCGTGGGGGGTCGGTCGGCTGGGGTTCGTCAAGTTGATACAGGGTGACCTGGCCGGCGCAGAGCGGGTACTGCGCCAAGCGCGGGCGGCCCAGCTCAACGCAGGGTCGTGGGGCGAGCTTTCCTTCACTACGACGTTGGAGGCACATCTAGCGCACGTCCGCGGTGACGAGATCGCCACAGATGTCCTCGTGGCGCAGGCGAACCGACTTCTCTACCGGAGCGGGTACTCCTTTACTGCGCAGTTCTTGTTCCCGCTGTTGTTACAACGCGCTGCGGCTGTCGACGATTCGCAGGCGGCTGAGTCGGCCGAGCGGGCGTGGATGTTGTTCGCCGGTCGCACGCCGCGCATCCATCGGGTTCTGCGTCGTGTGATCTGCGGCGACGAGGTAGGTGCCCGCGACCAATTACGCACCTACCAGCCCCTCGCCGATGGCCCGTTCGGGCCTGGTCATCTCACCCTAGTGGCGGCGCAACATCGCGTGGCCCACTTGCTCGGCGACAGCGAACTCGGCGCCGCCACACAGATCGCAATCATTCGACTTGCCGAGCGCGGCGTCCGCTATATCCCCGGCGTGGGCATCGACTTGTAGCGATTGACGGTTGGAGAGCGAAGCTGACCGGCACACAGGACACGTGATCGAAAGTGTTGGAGAAGCAATCGAATCACGTCACCTGAGTCTTGCGGATCAGACGTATGACCTGACCTATTTGCCCTCCGTCATCGTAAAGTGAAATTGCCGTCAAGGCATTTGTGGCAGTGCGACGCGTCTTGGCGGCCGCTCAAGAAAATCGCTGACTCCCTGCCCACAAGGATCGCAACTCAGATGGCGAGTTCGTTGCTGAGGGCGTTGACGACTTCGTTGATTACCGGATGTCCACTCGATGGAAGCGGCCGAAAACCGAGAAAGATTCCAGATGAGTTCGTTGTTTTAGCGGAGGCCGACAGCGTCTGGCGGGCGAGGTCCGAGACCACGTCTCCGACAGTCCGTCGTTCACGACGCGCAATCGCCTTGGCGGCGGCCAGGACGTCATCGTCGATGTTTAGAGTTGTTCTCACGAACACGACCCTACGCATCCACCGCATCACGAGAGAATCACTCTGAGATTGCGACCAGGTCGGCCCTGTTGATTGACGATTGGAGAACGAGATTGCGCACTCGTCGCGATAGTCCATGGTTTGCAGATCGTTTTCCCCTTCTGACCCCTAGGGTGCTCATATGATCGACGGCAGGCCGGACCAGGAGGAGTCTCTAGGTCGCCAATCGGGATTGGTGTCACGGCGGGCGATGCTCACCGGGGGCGTCGGCTTGACGGTGGCCGGGGTCGCCGCGCTGGCTGGCCCGAGTCTGTATCGCCGAGCGATACGTTCAAGCTTGGGCATCAACGTTGCCGTGCCATCAAGGTCGGTCCCGGTGCGTTCGCTGACATGGCGGTCGTTGGCGAGAGGTATGGACGTAGAAGTCCGTTTGGTCGTACCGGCACCCTTGGCTCATGGTGGCCCGGTGCCAGTGTGCGTATGGCTGCATGGTCGTGGCGACCGCGCCGCTACCGTCGTTGACGAACTGAAGGTGCCGAACTTCTTGAGCCAGGCCATTGGTGGAGGGGTGAGCCCGTTTGTGGTTGTGGCCATCGATGGCGGCGAGCGGTATTGGCATCGTCGTCATGCTGGTGACAACCCCGAGGCCATGGTGGTGGATGAGCTGCCGCTGATGTTGCAACAGCAGGGGATCATCGTCGACCGATGGGCCATTGCCGGTTGGTCGATGGGTGGGTATGGCGCGTTGCTGATGGCCGAGCGGCATCCGAAGTTCACGGCCGTTGCGGCGTCGAGTCCGGCGGTGTGGTTTCGAAGCGGGGATACCCGTCCTGGGGCATTCGATTCGGCCAACGACTTTGCGTCCCATGATGTACTGGCCTCGTTGCGGTCACTCCCTGCAGCAGTGCGGATCGACTGCGGACTCGACGATCCATTTGCTTCAACAGCGGCGGTGATGCTCAAGAAGATTCCGGGGGTGCACGGGGCCATGGTCCAAGGCGCGCATACCATGCGGTCTTGGCGTTCGGTACTGCCAGCACAATTGGCGTTTCTCGGGCGCGCACTTGGTGGTTGAACGTGACCGATCAATCGATGATCAGCAGTTCGGCCCCGACAGCAGTGAATGATCGGTGAGCGTCGACGTCGTCAGCGACCTGATACGACATGCCTGGGGTCAGCACAAACCTCCGTCCGTCCTCGAGATCCGTTACCAGTTCTCCGCTGAGGCAGTACAACACGTGCCCCTTGTTGCACCAGTGATCGGCTGAGTAGCCGGGCGAATACGACACCCTCCGCACCCGGATGTCACCAAAGTGCTGCGTTCGCCACAGGGCCTCGCCGATCTCCCCCAAATGGACTGTCGGCGTGATCTCGGACCAATCGGTGGTGGTGAAGGCTATGTCAGTCATTCGCATTTGTCGGTCACCTCCCACAGCTGACGTCGGGATCGGGTTTGGTTCCGTAGCACTGCAGCAACGGTGTCATCCGATTTCGAAGTCATACTTCCACGATGTTCACATCAGCTCGCAGGATCGCGAGGAGATGGCGTAGGTCGTCGGGGTCGGAGGTCAACACTGAAACGGGGCTACGGCGCCTAAGTCCTGCTGAGGTGAGAGCAACCGATGCATCAATGATGTCCGCAGTGCCGGATCGTCGACAGAGCAGTCCCGTAGCCCTGGCAGCAGCACCGTCAAGCGTGATCTCCTCGCAGTGTCGAAGGGCCCTGATGAGCAGAACCTGGCGACTGCTGTTTCGCCACGCTTGAGCGATGGCAGCCACAGGAACCTGCACCACTTGTGCGTCGTCGGACGCTATTCGCAGCATCGCCCAGACGTTGCGATTGTTACGATCCAGTGCAATGAGGGCGCCCGCATCGAGCACCA
>JANYHQ010000553.1 GCA_025358985.1 Acidimicrobiales bacterium | reverse complement strand
CGGGGCCACACCGACCGAAGTCAACGCGTACGTCGGTATGGAACTGGGCCAACTCATCGACCAACTGATTGATTCGGTGCCGGCGCCGGTGGTGCTCCCCACACTTGACGCATCCATGGGCGACTATCAGCAACTCGTAGTTATCCGGCGATGGTGGTTACAGCGCATGGCCGACGTGGCGGTACCACTGCGCGAGAAGCTCACGTTCTTCTGGCATGGACACTTTCCGTCGTCGTACTGGAAAGTGCCCAAGCCCCAGTTGTTGTTGAATCAAAATCAAACGCTGCGCACGGGTGCAATTGGACTGGTGGGTGATTTGGCCAAGGCCGTTGCCGTGGATCCGGCCATGTTGGTGTACCTCGACAACGGCCTCAACGTGGCGTCCGCACCCAACGAGAACTTTGCTCGCGAGTTGTTTGAGCTGTTCACCCTGGGAGTGGACAACCACTACACGCAAGCCGACATCGTGGCCTCGGCCCGAGCGTGGAGCGGACATGGCTTGGTTGGTGACGGCTATGTATTCAACCCGGCCCTTCATGACGGCGGTGAAAAAACTATCTTCGGTGTCACCAAGGCATTCAATGGCCCCGACGTCATCGATGAGCTCACCAACGGCGCAAATCGTTCAGCAATGGCACGGTTCCTGGCCACCAAGCTGTGGTCGTTCTACGCTTACCCCAACCCGAGCGCGCCACTGCTTGATCAACTGACCACTGAGTTCGTCAATGTTGATATGCGTACAGACTTATTCCTGAAGGTGATGTTTCGTCGCCCGGAGTTCTACTCTGCGCTGGCCCGTCAAAGTCTCGTGCGTTCACCGGTTGAATGGGGTGTGGCGTTGCTCCGGGCCACCGGCGTGTCGGCGCAGGACAGCGGTCTGGATTGGGCGCTGGCCGACCTCGGGCAAAGCCCCTTCGAGCCGCCATCGGTGTCGGGGTGGAAACAGAACGAATACTGGATCAGTGAAGCGGCTCTGTGGAAGAAACACACGGTGGCATCCACCATTGGCTGGAAGGCCAACGACCGTCCCGCTGGCACGCCCCAAGTTCTACCCGGAATCGAAACGCTTCCCCCTGCCCAGGCCGTCCAGGCGGCCCTCGATCTCATGGGTACCCCGGAGGTGAGTGCCACCACCCGGGGCGCATTGGTGCAATTGGTAACCAATCACGTCGGGTATCAAGGGCTGCGGGCCAACCTGCTGCGCACCATTGCGCTCACACCGGAGTTCCAACTCGCATGAGTACGAATGAGCCGGGCGAGTCCGTCGAACGGGTGATCGACGCCGTCGATCGTCACGGCCAAGGCGCGCTCAACCGGCGAAGGTTCCTGCAGTTGGGGGCCGCCATCGCGGCTGGCACGGTGGCCACAAGTCAACTGGGTCCTATCCAACGACTTCTGGGTGGCTCCACGGCGAATGCGGGCGATGCCACCAAGGACGGCATCGTGGTGGTGGTGTACCTGGACGGCGGCAACGACGGCATGAACACACTCGTGCCCATCGCCGACCACCGCTATTACGACCTACGACGAACCCTCGCAGTGGCACCCGAGGCCACCCTCCCCATCGACACCGCCTACGGCATGCATCCATCGTTGTCGTTTCTGCATCAGAAATGGGGCGAGGGCACCCTGGCATTCGTTCGAGGGGTGGGCTACGCACCACCCAATCTCAGCCACTTCTCTTCCGTGGATTATTGGAATGCTGGCCAGGGTGCAACGGCCTCATCAATGCAGTCCACACCGCAGTCGGGATGGCTGGGTCGCTGGATCGACACCCGTGGGGGCACAAACCTGTTTCAATCGGCCACCATTGGCAACCAGGTGCCCATCATGATGCGAGGAGTAAGCACATCATCACTGCTCATACCGTTGGTGCCCGCCGCATTGCTCGGAGCCACCGACGCCGACCTCAACGAACGATGGGTGAGTAGCGCTCTGCGAACTATTGCCGCCACCCCCACGGGCACCGGTGTCTTCGGTGACACCATTGCGCACAGAACCGTACGCGCGCTTGATGCCGCCCCGGGTGTGGCCACCGTATGGAACAACGCCATCACCGGTACACCCATTGGTAGGCAATTGCTGATGGCTGCCAACCTCATCAATGCCGGGGTGGGCACGCAGGTGGTGTCGGTAGGGTTCGATGGCTTCGATACCCATGCCAGCCAAGCCGTGACGCACCAGAACCTGTTGAAGGATCTCGACGCAGCAGTTGCGGGCTTCTTTCAGCGCTTGGATCCGACGTACACCAACCGGGTCACGCTCATGACGTTCTCGGAGTTCGGACGCAGGGGCGCCGCCAATGATTCCAACGGCACCGACCACGGCACATCGAGCGTCGGCATGGTGTTGGGTCAGAACGTAGCCGGGGGTCTGCACGGAGAAGATCCCGGACTCGTGA
>JANYHQ010000552.1 GCA_025358985.1 Acidimicrobiales bacterium | reverse complement strand
GGATCTGCCCCGCCGGGCGCTTGTCCTCAGGATTCTGCGGTACCCAGATACGGCCGTCGTTACGCAGCGACTCCGACATCAACGTGAGCTTGGACTGAAACTCGTCCGACGACGGGATGCAGGTGGGGTGGATTTGGGTGTAGCAGGGGTTGGCGAACAGGGCACCGTTGCGGTGCGCCCGCCAGGCTGCGGTGACGTTGCAGGCCATGGCATTGGTGGACAGGTAGAACACGTTGGAATATCCACCGGTGGCCATGACCACGGCGTGGGCGGAATGCGATGTGATCTCACCGGTGGTGAGGTCGCGGACCACGATGCCAGCGCACACCCCATCCACCGTGACGGTGTCGATGAGTTCGCTGCGGTTGTACAGCTTCACCGTACCAGCATGGATTTGTTGGGCCAGGGCCTGATAGGCGCCGATGAGCAACTGCTGACCGGTTTGACCCTTGGCGTAGAACGTGCGACTGACCTGCGCGCCACCGAAGCTGCGGTTGGCCAGTAGGCCGCCGTACTCACGGGCGAACGGCACTCCCTGCGCCACGCACTGGTCGATGATGTCCACGCTCACTTCGGCCAAGCGGTGCACATTGGCCTCACGGGCTCGGAAGTCACCGCCCTTGACGGTGTCGTAGAACAGACGCTGTACCGAGTCTCCGTCACCGTGATAGTTCTTGGCGGCGTTGATGCCGCCCTGGGCGGCAATGGAGTGGGCCCTGCGGGGTGTGTCGTGGAACGTGAACACCTTGACGTTGTAACCCAAGCCCGCCAACGTGGCCGCCGCCGAGGCGCCAGCAAGGCCGGTGCCCACCACGATGACATCAAACTTGCGTTTGTTGTTGGGATTCACCAACTTCATGTTGAACTTGTGGCTCTCCCATTTCTCTGCAATGGGGCCCGAAGGGATCTTCGAGTTGAGCTGCATATCCAGAACCGTGCTCATGTTGCTCCTTACCGGCCTACGAGTCCGGTGACGAAGGCGATGGGAAATGAGATGTTGCCGAGGACGATGAGCCCGGCCAAACCGACGGCAAACTTGCGCCGCCAGGCGTTGAACCGGGGATTGTTCCAGCCAAGGCTCTGGAAGAACGACCATGCACCGTGATACAGGTGCACACCTAATGCCAAGTTGGCCAGGACGTAGAAGATGGCGATGGGCCAGCGGCTGAGGCTGTTGTCCACATTGGAGAACACCGCCCCCCGAGTCCATGAGGCGCCTGACTTGCCCCACGTGATGTCGAGCAGATGGAAGATGAGGAACAAGATGACGATGATGCCGGTCCAGCGCATCGATCGGGACGCGAAGTTGGCGGCTTGATAATCACTCTTGCGCTGGTAGGTGACGGTACGAGCGCGGCGGTTCATCATCGTCAGCGAGTACGCCGCATGCATGTGTAGTGCAAAAGCGCCGATGAGCACCACCCGAATGATCCACAGTGCCACGGTGTGGGGCAGGATCGGCTCGGCCAAGCGCCGCAGGAACTCGCCGTACTCGTCTACGTGGTAAGCGCCCGTAGCAGTTTTGCCCAAGTACAGCTTGAGATTGCCCACCATGTGACCCACCACGAAGAGAATGAGAAACAATCCCGACACCGCCATGGCGTACTTCTTGCCCACCGCTGAGCGATACAGCTCTACCGGAAACGGCAGCTTGCGTTTGGTGGGGGCAGCGACCACAAACTGGGCCATAGGAGTAGATCCTCCAGGATCTTGGGCATTCATCGTGACGATGCGCCAACGGCGGCCCATCGTTTTCAGCGACGATATCGCCGGGGAGGGCACAAGCGCACAATCTGGGCGGGCAGGCGGTGATACGTCCGATCAGCGACTGCGATTAGCCGACGGGATTAGCCGACGGGATTAGCCGGTACGTGTGCGCCCACCGAAGGCCTTCCATGGCCACGTTCGGCTGGGGGCAGCGGCGGAGATGATCGAGCTGTAGTGGTTGCTGGCGTGATGGTCGTTCTGGGTCAACACCAAATCGAGCCGCATCGAGGATCCGTCCATCAACGCTGGCACCGTGGCCACCACGGATCCCACTCGCACCACATGGTCGGCGGGGCAGTCGCCTGCCCAGTTCCAACGGACTGGCTCGGGGGTCAGCTCCGGCGATGACACTCCGGGCGTGTGCCATGACAGCTCGGCGCTCACCGTGGCCTCCCGGAGGGTGGAGCGCAGATCGCTCACCACATGCACATCGAGGTTGAGCACCATCCCCGGGGCCAGTTGGGCTGGGGGTCGGTCGCACACCACAATCACCGGCGCGCAGGCGGCGGCCACACTGGCCAGGCCAGCCTTGGGCACCCGGTCGTGGTCGAGTACCGACCACGTGATGGCGGCGTGATCGCGGGCATCGGCCCAGGAGAACATGGCAAACCCACCCCCGGGCAGGTACTTCAATCGGCGCAACTCTTCGATATGGCGGCGCAGTACCTCGCCCTGATAGCGCTGGGTGGCTGCGGCCCACGACTCGAACGTGTCATGGCCGTCGATTGGCGTATGGCGCTCCATGAACAAGCGCTGCAGCGCATGGGTGCGGGTCAGGCGGTCCCAGTCCAGGTGGGGCCAGAGGTGCGGTTCGCAGAACTCGGCGCTCTGGGGCACGGCCTGGGCCCCGAACTCGGACACGAAACGCGCCATACGGGGCACCGCCGCCAGGAAGTGGGGCAGGTCCCGCTCGCCCCCGTGGTACCACCCGAAGTAAAGATGAGCGTCGGTGCCACCGCTGAACGGCCCCGGCAATACACCCGAATGGGCAGCACTGGAGCGCGATGGATCAGCCTTGGTGAGGGCACGGTGGATGGCCAGATCCAATACCGATTTGTTCCAGGTGGGAAATTCTTGGAGGGCCAGATACTTGCCGATCATGGTGGCGGCGCGCTTCGGCTCCCCCATGCTCTCGCCCATCTCTACATCGAGGGCCAACGGTTCGTTGTGCCCACTCCAGTGAAAGATCGAGGGGTGGTGGCCCAATAGATCCACGGCCTCGCGGGCCTGCTCCACTGCCGGCCGGCGCACGCTACGGGCGTATCCCCATTGGAGGGGAAGGTCCTGCCACAACAACATCCCAAGTTCATCGGCCGCCGAGTACAACTCGGGGCGAGAGATGTGGGCGTGGATGCGGAGAAAGTCCAGGCCCGTGTCGCGGGCCAATTGCAGGTCGTGGCGCAGTTCGGCGGCGGTGGATTCGGCAATGGCCATACGAGCCGGCCCCTGATTGGCCCCCTTCAGGTAGATGCGCTCGCCGTTGATTTCGAACATCCAGTTACGGGCGCGTATCTGTCGCAGTCCGGTACGGCGGCGCCGCTGGTCGTGGATCACTCCTGATGCCGGGTCCTCCACCCGCACTTCAACTTCGGTGAGTATCGCGTCACCCATGGCATGGGGCCACCACAGCCCAGGGTTGTCGATGGTGACGCGCCACTCCACCCGGTTCATGCCCGACGCCAGTGTTTGTTCCAATTCATGCTCGGTGCCCGCCACCTGAGTTCGTACGCGCACAGACTGTTGTGTCCGAGTGTCGAGGTTGGCCCGTAGCGCCAAGACGGCGCGTTCCGCGCTGGCCTCTACGCACAGCACCCGGAGTCGCTCCATCCGTACTGGTCCGGTGCCTACCAATCGAACTGGTCGCCAGATGCCGCCAGGATTCCAATCCGGGTCGATGCAGTCCCAGTGCTGAAACACGCCGGTGAGGTTGCGTTTGGCCCTCCGACTGTTCTGGGCGGCGCAGGCCACCTCCACTGCCAATGTGTGTTCGGAGGCGGCCGCCAAAGCGTCGGTGACCTCGAAGGTGTGAGCGGCGAAGTAACCCTCCGTGTCGCCCAGGTAGGTGCCATCGAGCCATACATCGCCTTGGTAGAAGACGCCGTCGAGCTGCAACCACCAGCGTTGCGGCACTTCGCCGGTGGCCGGATCCACCAGTGGCGTTTCGAAGCTGCGGCGATACAACAGCGGCCCGTCCAAGGAGGCAAACGCCGGCGTGTTGCGCCAGTGGTGAGGCACGTTGACCGTTTCCCAACTGGCATCGTCGAAGCTCGACAGGGGAAACTGACGGCGCAGTTCGTCGTCGGCTGGCAACGCCCTCCATGCTCCGCTCAGATCGATCACGGGCGTGACGTTACCCTGGCACCCTCTTGTCGAGTGGGGGCAGGAACCCCCGTGGGTCACGTCTCGGGCCACGTCGTGGGCCTCTGCTACGCAG
>JANYHQ010000551.1 GCA_025358985.1 Acidimicrobiales bacterium | reverse complement strand
GCCTTGACCCTCGTGCTGCCACCCCTGGTGTTGGTGATGGCAGTGCTCTGGTACGCCCGAGGCATACCGCTGCCTCCCGATGAGCTAAGCGCGCAGACAACGTTCATCTACGATGCCAATGGCGTGGTATTAGCATCATTGAACGCGGGTCAAGACCGTACGGCGGTTACATTGAGACGGGTACCCAAGGTAATGGTCGACGCCGTATTGGCTTCGGAGGATCACAACTTCTACCAACATGGCGGCGTGGACCCAGTGGGCGTGGGGCGTGCGCTCTGGGCCGACGTCAGGAGCAGGGGCAGTCTCCAAGGTGGGTCCACCATCACGCAGCAATATGTGAAGGTCACCTACCTGGGCCGGGAGCGCACGTTCAAACGCAAACTCCGCGAGGCCATCCTGTCGGTGAAGTTGGAGCGACGTCTCACCAAGGATCAGATCTTGGAGCGCTATCTCAACGTGGTGTATTTCGGTCGGGGAGCCTACGGCGTGCAGGCCGCGGCCCAGGCGTACTTTGGTGTGGACGTGGATGTCTTGGATTTGGCGGAGTCCGCCTATTTGGCAGGTTTGCTGCGGGCCCCCGAGCGCGCCGATGCCCGGCGTAATCCGGTACTGGCGCTGGCTCGTCGCCAACGTGTGCTCGATGCCATGGTCCGATTTGAACTCATCACGGCGGCCGAACGTGACGTGGCGGTGGCGGTACCGCTCACCGGCGCCGGCGGCATCGTACGAACTCGTCAAGGTCCTACGTCCACCTACGAACAGCCAGGAGCAGGTGCGGAGTACGCCACTGACGTGGTGCGTAGGCAGTTGATCGAGCGCTTCGGAGCCACACGGGTGTTCGGTGGTGGGCTGCGGGTACGGACAACCCTCGATCTGGCCAAGCAGAAACAGGCCCGCGCCACGCTGTATGACGATGTGCTGAACCGACCCGGTGATCCTGATGCTGCCATGGTGGTACTCGACCACGAAGGGCGGGTACTGGCCATGATCGGCGGTCGAGACTGGTTGAAGTCACAGGTGAACCTGGCCGTGGGCAGGGGGTTCGGAGGCATTGGGCGCCAAGGTGGATCTACCTTCAAACCCTTTGTTCTTGCCGCTGCCATACGAGACGGGGTGGCCGTGTCGACCACATTCGATGCGCCCCGCCAGATCAGTATTCCGGGAGCCAACGGGGACGGCACTGACTGGAACGTGGGCAACTACAACAACGAGTCGTTCGATACCAAGATCGACCTCACGCAGGCTACGGCGCTGTCGGTCAACACCGTGTTTGCCCAGTTGGTGACCGACCCCCGGGTGGGTCCGCAACGGGTTGTCACCATGGCCAAGGACCTCGGTATCACCTCCCCGCTGGAGGCCTACCCGGCGGTGGCCCTCGGAGCAGAGGAGGTAGCGCCCTTGGAACTGGCCGACGCCTACCTCACCTTTGCCCGCGAAGGCATGCGCGTGGAACCTACCCTCATCACCGAGGTCAGCGACGCCGGCGGCCAGGTGCTGTTCCGCTACAAACAGCAACGTCAGCAGGTGCTCACGGGGGATCAAGCAGCGCAGATCAACGCCGTGTTGCAACAGGTGGTGACCAATGGGACGGGTGTTGGCGCACAACTGTCCGATGGACGCCAGGTGGCAGGGAAGACAGGCACCACGCAGAGTTCGCGCGACGCCTGGTTTGTTGGCTACACACCGCAGGATTGTTGCGTGGTCGCCATCTGGATGGGGTACGCCGACAGCAATCGACCCATGACGAAAGTGCACGGGCGCAAAGTCACGGGTGGGGTGTTTCCAGCAGAGGTGTTCAGGAGGTTCATGGAGGCCAGTGTGGTGAAAGCCGGTGTGGAAACAGGAGAGTTCCGAACACCGGGGCCAGGGGTAGGAGGTGGCGCGTCATCGGTGCCCAAGCGTTCCGGCGCGAAGCGCCCCAAGGCCACTGCGGCTAGCCTCCCGGATACCGCGGTCCAAGTTCAACGTCCACCCATCACGGGCGTCGGAGGTACCAACTCCGCCGGTTCCGCTGACGGCGCAGAAACCAACGCAGGGTCTGACGTCCCGGTGGAAAGTGCTCCGGCCCCAGTCCCCGTTCAGGCGCCACCGAATGCAGCAGTGGAGGCGGTGGCACCCCCGGATCAGTCCACGGTGAGCGGCTGACGTCGAGGTGTGGCTACGATCAGCACATACCGCCGGTAGCCATCAGGCACTGGACGGTGAAAGGAGCCCCATATGGGCGCAATCAAGGCAGTACAGGGCGCAGGACGAACCACACGGGCGCGTATCAGTGCTCCGGCAGTGGCGGCTCGCAAAATGAACCGTGATGGTGGTGGTGAGCGGCTGGTGATGGTCACCGCGTACGACGCACCCGGCGCTCGGATCGCCCATCGCGCCGGAGTCGACATCGTCCTCGTGGGAGATTCGTTGGCCATGGTGGTGCTCGGTTACGAGGACACGCTGCAGGTCACCGTAGAAGACATGGCTCATCACACCGCGGCTGTACATCGTGGGCTGCAGGCGTGCGAGGCCAGTGGGGTGGAGCATCCTCGGCCTTTAGTGGTGGGCGACCTTCCGTGGATGGGGTACCACACCGGAACGCACGACGCAGTACGCAATGCCGCCATGCTGATACGAGCCGGCGCAGGTGCGGTGAAGCTCGAAGGAGGGCGCAAACGCACCGACGTGGTGAAGGCAATCATTGATGCTGAGATTCCTGTGATGGGCCACATTGGACTCACCCCGCAATCGGTGAATGCCATGGGTGGATTCAAAGTCCAGGGTCGTCAGCTGTCGGAGGCCCGATCACTCATCGACGATGCCGTGGCCCTCGTGGAGTCTGGGGTGTTCGCCATGGTTCTCGAAGGTGTTCCAGACGTTTTGGCCAAGGTCATCACGGAGACAGTGCCGGTGCCGGTCATTGGCATCGGGGCCGGTCCGGACTGTGACGGTCAGGTGTTGGTCTGGCATGACCTGCTCGGCATAGAGGATCGACTGGCGCCCAAGTTCGTTCGTCGCTACGCCGACATCGGTACTGCCTGCCAGGCCGCCATAGAGGCCTATGTGGAGGACGTGCGCACCCAGGCATTCCCCAACAAGTCAGAGAGCTATGTGGCCAGCGTCGACTTGACTGAGGCACTCCTGGCCGGAACCACCCCCGAAGGCTTGGCGGCGGCGGGGAGGGTTCTCAGCGCCGACGCCGAGGACTATCTGGCTGGACTGTACGGCAGTTACGCCGGGTGAGGTCATCGGCCGCCCTTACGCTGGTGGAGTGACGAGTACTGGCGTTTCCCGAAGCGTCGCCGCCATGATCGTGGTGATGGCGGCGGTGCTCGGTGCAACGTCGTGCGGCGGCAGTTCGCCCGCTTCATCCAAACGGCCCGCCACCCCCACCACGAGGCGTGGCGTCACCGCCACTCGGGTACCAACCACCGCCCCACGTGTAGTGGCGCCAGGCACCGTTGCGGCCACCACTGCGTCCACTACGGTGGTGGCCATCGTGGAGTCAACGAGTGTGGCTTCCGTGAAGGCGCGTGCCCCGTTCACCCGCTTTGGTGAGGTCCAATTCGTGATCACGGACACGGATGGTTCTCTTCACGAGTTCTGTGCGCTGCTGGCCGACACCGAAGCGTTGCGCGAGCAAGGGCTCATGGGCCAAAGGGACCTCGGCGGCTACGACGCCATGCTTTTCTCGTGGGCGGGCGACACCAATTCGCAGTTCTGGATGCGTACCGTGCCCATCACGTTGGCCATCGCCTGGTTCGATGCATCCGGCCGACACGTGGGGCAGGCAGAGATGGCGCCCTGCGGTGACAGTGACGCATGTCCACGCTATGGAGCGTCGGCGTCGTATCGGTGGGGGATGGAGACTTTGGCGGGCGGGTTGCAACCGCTGGGGGTGAAGCCCGGTGTGGTGTTGAGCGTAGGTGGCCGTTGCCGGGCGGTCCCCACCTAAGCTTGTGTGCCTCGGCCGATCTTGGAGGAGAATCACCATGGCGTTGCATCCCAACGGGGTCAATCATCTTGCGCTCAGCACGCGCGACGTCAAGGTACAGATCGAGTTCTTCACGGACGTGCTTGGAGGTGAACTCAAGGCGCTGTATTGGATGCACGGGGTGGAAAACACGTTTCATGCGTTTGTGGAACTCAACCCCTCGTGCTACGTCGCCTTCGTACAGCATCCCGAGAACCCCGACACGTACGAACTCGGTATCACCCACGCCGGTACCGCCGGTGGACCAGTGGCGGCGGGAACCATGCAGCATGTGGCCTTCAACGTGGACACCCTGGACGACCTGTTGGCCATGCGCGACCGTATCCGCAGCCGTGGCGTGGTGGTCATTGGACCCATGAACCATGGCATGTGTCAGTCGATGTACTTCGCCGGGCCCGAGGGTATGTCCCTGGAGGTGGCCTGTGGCAGCGCCATCGACGAACGGGCGTGGATCGATCCTGAGGTCCAGGCGCTGGCCGGCATCTCGGCTGACGAACTGGCCCGTTTCGTATCTCCAGCCGATTTTGACCGTCCGGCCTCCGCTGTAGCCCAACCTGGCAATGACCCCAGCAAACCTCATATGGCCTATCCAGCGTCACGCTATGCCGCCATGCTGGCCACGCCTGACGAAGTGTTCTGGACGGCGGTGACCTCGGAGCCGCCTGTGCAGGTAGACGCCGTGTAAGCGGTGTTCAGCCCGGCGTCTGCTGGGTGACAGACACGGGCTATCCTGTTCGGCCGCCTCTGTTGGGGTGGCACCCTGCTCCGGACCGTCCGGGGCCCCGGTATGCCGGGTCCACAGGGAGGTAACGGATGGCCATGCGGCCGTACGAAATCGTTGTCATAGTCGATTCAAGTCTCGATGATCAGGTCATCGAGGGAGTGGTGAAGCGCACCTCGGCGCTCATCACCACCCAGGGCGGAACACCCGGACGGGTGGAGCGTTGGGGGCGCCGCAAGTTGGCGTACGACATTGAGAAGAAGTCCGATGGGTACTACTTCTTGCTGGAAGCTTCGGGAGTACCGGCCAACATGGCCGAGGTAGATCGTCAACTGTTCTTGCAGGATGAAATCTTGCGCCACAAGATCGTCAAGGTGCCATCGGCCAACGCCGGTCGTTCCATCTCCGCTCCACCGTCGCTCGAAGAGGTGGCAGCCGCCGCCCGCGAGGCCGGTCGTGAAGGACGCGGCGATCGTGGTGATCGTGGTGATCGTGGCGAGCGCGGAGGTGGACGTGATCGTGGAGACCGCGGTGACCGAGGATCAAGGGACTAGTCATGCCTGATAATTCCATCACCATCATCGGAAACGTCACCCGCGACCCTGAGCTTCGTTTCACCGCTTCGGGACAGGCCACCACCAACTTTGGTGTGGCCGTCAATCGCCGCTGGCAGAATCGCCAAACCAACGAGTGGGAGGAACAAGTCTCGTTCTTCAACGTCACCTGTTGGCGGGAATTGGCGGAGAACGCCGCGGAGTCGCTCCACAAGGGGACCCGCACCATCGTCACCGGTCGCTTGGAGCAACGCTCGTGGGAAGCCAATGGCGAGAAGAAATCTGTGGTTGAAATCGTCGCTGACGAAATCGGCCCGTCGCTGCGTTGGGCATCAGCGCAGATCACTCGAAACGAACGCCGCGGAGCCGAAGGTGGACCCGGCGCCGGATCAGGCGGAGGCGGTGGTGGTGGCGGCGCTCAGCAGGCCAGTCGCCCCGCTTCCAACACCGAAGCACCCGCTAGTTATGCATACGATGAGGAGCCCTTCTGATGGCCCGCAACAATGACCGTGACAAAGAGCGCGGCACCAAGCGTGCCCCGAAGGACGACAAACGTCGCGTCGCCAAGAAGAAGGCCTCTCCCATCAAGGAGGGCAGCTTCGTCGATTACAAAGACATCAACCTCCTTCGTAAGTTCACCTCTGATCGCGGCAAGATCCGGGCCCGTCGCGTTACTGGGTTGTCGGTGCAGATGCAAAGTGCTGTGGCCAACGCTGTGAAACTGTCACGAGAGTTGGCATTGCTGCCGTACGCCGCCAAGGGCGTGGCCGAACGTGGACCGAGACGCCCCCGTACTGGTGGGCCTGGCGGTCGTCCGGATTCTCGCAATGCCGAGGCTGCTGACGCTGTGGAAACCGACGACAACGATGACGTCGATGACGTCGTCGAGGAGGTCTGATCAACATGGCACGTGTAATTCTGCGAGCTGATGTCAAGGGTGTCGGCAAACGTGGCGACATCGTGGACGTAGCTGATGGCTTCGCGCGTAACTTTCTGCTGCCCCGTGGTTCTGCCATGCCGGCTTCGGCGGGCACGGTGTCCCAAGCGGCCGCCATGCGCCGGTCGCGCGACCTCCGTGATGCCAAGGACCGTGAGTCGGCCGAAACCGTGGCGCGTGTTCTGGTGTCCAAGACCATCAAGATCATCGCCAAGTCGCATGGCACCAAGTTGTTTGGATCGGTGTCGGCGGCAGATGTGGCCGATGCCGTTCAAGCGCAAACGGGTGTCACCCTCGATCGTCGCCGTATCCACCTCGAGGAG
>JANYHQ010000532.1 GCA_025358985.1 Acidimicrobiales bacterium | reverse complement strand
GTAGACCCCGGCCATCCGTTTCCGTACATTTCCAATCTCTCGTTGAACTTGGCCACCGTGGTGCGCGACCTGGTCACGGGCGAGCGGCGCTTCGCCAGGGTCAAGATTCCACCGTTGCTGGCGCGCTTCGTCAGCACCGGGGAGGCACAACGCTTGCTTCCTCTGGAATTGCTCATCGCCGCCGAGCTGTCGGCGCTGTTCCCCGGTATGGCCATCGAGGGTTCGTACCCGTTCCGAGTCACCCGCAATGCCGATCTCACGGTGGCTGAAGGAGAAGCGGACGACTTGTTGGCAGCAGTGGAGATGGAGCTACGGAGGCGGCGATTCGGTAGGGCGGTACGGCTCGAAGTGGTCAGCGACATGCCTGACGAAGTGCTCTCGCTGTTACGCGAGGAGCTCGAATTGGAGCACGACGACGTCACCATCGTCGATGGCCTCATCGATGTGGCGGGGCTGTGGTCGCTGTACCGACAGGATCGTCCGGAGCTCAAGGACGAACCATGGGTGCCGGTGACGCGAGCCCCGTTGGCCGCATCACCGGATGAGGAGGGCGATCTGTTCGCCGCTATGGCTCGTGCTGATGTGCTGGTTCATCACCCCTACGACAGTTTCACCACGTCGGTGGAGCGCTTCATCCGCCAGTCGGCGCTCGACCCGCATGTACTCACCATCAAGATGACGCTGTACCGCACGTCGGGTGACTCTCCGGTGGTACGGGCGCTCATCGATGCCGCCGAGCGCGGCAAACAGGTGGCTGTGCTGGTGGAGTTGAAGGCTCGCTTCGACGAGCAGGCCAACATCGCCTGGGCCCGAGCGCTCGAAGAAGCAGGGGTACACGTGGCCTATGGAGTGGTGGGGTTGAAAACCCACACCAAGGTGGCGATGGTGGTGCGCTCTGAAGCAGAGGGTCTGCGCCGCTACTGCCACGTGGCCACCGGTAACTACAACTCGTCCACGGCGCGTATGTACGAGGACATAGGACTGTTCTCCGCCGATCGATCCCTCGGTGCTGACCTCACCAAGTTGTTCAATTCGCTCACCGGCTTCGCCCGTCCCACCGCATACGAGCGACTCATTACTGCTCCTGCCGACATGCGGACACGCATGATCGAACTCATCGAGGGGGAGGGGCCACAGCCCGATCGCCCGGCGGGCCGCATTGTGTTGAAGCTCAACAGCCTGGCTGATGAGCAGATCATCGAGGCGTTGTATCGCGCCAGTGCTGCGGGGGTAGCGGTGGAGCTCATCGTCCGCGGGGTGTGCTGTGTGCGTCCCGGTGTGCCGGGGCTGTCCGAGAACATACGCGTACGTTCAATTGTGGGTCGCTTCTTGGAGCACGCACGCATCTATTACTTCGCCAACGGCGAGGGTTCCGCCAAAGCGCTGTGGCTCATTGGATCGGCGGACATGATGCCTCGCAACCTGGACCGGCGTGTGGAGGCGCTGGTGCCCATCATCAATGAAGCGGCGCAGGCTGAATTGAGCGAGATCATCGACGTGCAGTTGGCTGACGATGTGCTGGCCTGGATGCTGGGTCCAGATGGCACCTGGACCCGATGCACTCCGCTTGATGCAACGCATCCAATGGATTCGCATCGGGAACTACAACTACGTGCCCAAGCGCGGGCCAAGGCCACTACATGACGCTGTATCTGGTCCGTCACGCTCAGGCTGGCACCCGCAGTCACTGGGATGGTGATGATCTGTCACGGCCGCTGACCACTGAAGGTCGCCACCAGGCTGCGGATCTGGTGGACATGCTCGGCGAAGTGGCCCTCACGCAGATTCTCAGTAGCCCGTTCAAACGATGCATCGAAACCGTGGCGCCCCTGGTCGCCCGTCGCCACGGTGAGCGGCCCGGATTGCAACTTCAGATACACCAATCGCTGGCTGAGGGATCACCGTCGGAGGCGATTGCCCTCGTCCGGTCGCTTACCGACATTGATGCGGTGTTGTGTAGTCACGGAGACATCATTCCGGGCATCCTGGACGCATTGGTGCGCGCTGACGGGCTGGAATTGGGCAAGGACCCGAAATGCCAGAAGGGTTCCATCTGGGTCATCGACGCAGACAAGGCGAGGGCGCGCTTCGTCACTGCCGTGTACGTGCCCCCACCACGCTGAGTCCAGTTGCTGACGGCCCTACACTTCACCTGTGAACGCCCGGAGCGCGCCGGCTGCTAAGGAGGGTTGGCGGCCGCTGCAGATGGCGTCGCCCCAGTTCCGTTTACCCACCGGCGCGTTTGGTCGTCTTGGTGTGGTGCATGCAGCCATGGCAGGCGGTGATGCGCTGGTGACATTGGCGTTGGCTGGGTCGCTGTTCTTTTCCATCTCCCCTGACGCCGCCAAGAGCAAAGTGTTGCTGTATCTTGTGCTCAGCCTGGCCCCGTTCGTGGTGGTGTCTCCGTTCATCGGCCCCCTCATCGACCGTATCTCCGGCGAGCAACACTGGGTGTTGTTTGGCTCAGCGGCGGCGCGGGCGGTGCTGTGCATGATGATGGCGGGCCACTTGCACAGCCTGCTGTTGTTCCCCGAAGCGTTCGCCGCCTTGGTGGCCGCCAAGGCCTATGCGGTGGCCCGTAGTTCGTTGGTGCCGGCGGTGGTGCACAGCGATGCCGAACTGGTGCAGGCCAACTCACGCTTGTCACTGATCGCCGGGTTCGGCGGTATGGCCGCGTTGCTACCAGGCGGCCTGTTGGCGAAATTTGCCGGATCGTCGTGGGTGTTGCGACTGGGGTTCCTGGTGTTCGTTGCCGCTGCTGTTCTGTCTCTACGCGTTCGTGTCCGGGCCAACCGGCCGACATCACCGGCACGGACCACATCGCCCGTCATCGAGATCATCGATCCTCGTGATCCGCTCACTGCGATCGAGGTGGCGAGACGCCAGGCTGTACTGCGAGTGAGCGCATTCGCGGTGGCGACGCTGCGCGGGGTCATTGGGTTCCTCACTTTTCTGGTGCTGTTCTCGTTCCGCCGCGCCGGTGCGCCGTTGTGGTGGTCTGGGTTGGTGGCAGCGTCGGCAGGCATCAGCATCCAACTCGGCGCATTGCTGGCCATGCGATTGCAGCGCCGGGTTTCTGAGCAACACATGATTGTGGGGGCGCTCACCTCAGTGGCGGTGGCTGCTGGCGTTGCGTCCATGGCCGCCAGCCGTCCTGCAGCGGCCATTGTCGCCGGTATGGCCGGCTTGGCCGGGTCCGTGGGACGATTGGCATTCGACTCAATCGTGCAACGTGACGGCGCCGCAGATGAACGCGGCACCACCTTCGCCCGATACGAAACCAGGTTTCAACTGGTGTGGGTACTGGGCGCCCTACTTCCTGTGGCGGTGTCGATCCCGCGTTCTGTGGGGTTCGCCCTGATTGCCCTGGCCATGATCGCCGCCATTGCGGTCTCTGTCATTGGAGAGCCGGCATTGGAATGGATCGGACGCAGGCGACGGGCGGTGGGAGCTCGATGGACCAAACCAGCGCGACGCGACGGACAACGGGCCTGGCACGGAGAAGACGACTGAGCACCAACGCAAGCCTTTGTCATCAGCTACGACTGCAGTTCTACCCTCGCCAACCACAGGCCGGGGGCATCCAGCTCAGCCGGGGTGGGCAGGTGATCAAGCGACGTCCACAGATCAGCGGCTGCACCAAGCCCTGACCGCTCGGCGATACCCGCCACAAAGGCCGCGCCTCGCTCGGTAAGCGCTTGATCCAGCGTGACGCCCAACAGGCTTCCCACCAAACGAGAACCATCATGGGCTTCAATGCGCCGACGCTTGAGTGCTTCGTCCACTCGTTTGTCTCCGCCCAGCAACCGGGTCGCAGTTTCGCCGGCAACGTGCTCCGCCCACCCCTCGATGGCGGTCACCAGTGTGGCGATGGCATCTGCCGCCCGACGCTGTTGTGGCGTACTGACGGCTCCCAACATTGCTTGAGGGTCGCTCATGGCGCGCTGCAACGACGCCGGATCGCTGGGGTCGAGTGAGCCAAATTGCTCGCCGATGGCGTCGGTGTCGAAACGGAATCCACCGGCATGAGCAATGAGCAGTTCAGTGAACCGAGCACTGATATGAGGGATCCGAACTACTGCGTGACGCGCCAATTCTCCAATGGCGAGGCGCATCCGCAGCGAATCCACGGGCAGGCTCCAGTCCGATGCGAAGGCTGCGATGTTGGCCGGGATGAAGGCCAACCGATCACCGGCTGGCCGCGGCAGCGGCAGGTCGTAGGTACCAAAGTGACGTCGGGCCAGGTGGCCGGCCATCGATCCGATTTGCATCCCCAACAGTGACGGGCCCACTGCGGCCAGCAGCCCGGCGATCATGGCCTCGGGACTTTGGGAATCAGTGCTGAGCTCGGGCGGGCGCGAGGCGGTCAACGACGATGCCAGGCGTTCCAGCAACACGCGGTGATGATCAAGCAGTTCGGCGGCGGCGCCTGCCCTGGTGAGTGTCACCACCGAGATCCCTGCGGAGCCCGATACCTCGATGCCCCCGATTTCGCTGAGATGGCGCTGCGCAATGGAAACGAATTCGTCGAGGCGGATCCGCTCCAGCGGTTCGGGATTGGGTTCAACCGTGCCGTCGGTGGCTGCGAACAACGCCACTTGGCGCGCCGCGTCCCAGGCCATGGGGCCCTGGGCCCCCATCATCTTGGCCAAGTCACCAAACATGGAGCCGAACATCGACAATGGTGACCCACCGATGTCAGCGGCCCCTGCGTCGTCGGCCTCCGCTGTGCCCTCGGAGCCCACGGGGAACGGATCACCGGGTCCGAATGGATCGGGCGGCAGATCTGCGTCGTGTCCATCGTCAGCGTCATTCACCAACATGGCATGGTAGGGCGGTGGAGAAGCTTGTGGTCACCGGTGCAGCAGGTGCGTTGGGACGACGCGTACTGTCCCACTGGGTCGATCACCCCGATGCAACGTTCTCATCGGTTCTGGCCATCGATTGCGATTCTGGGTCACGTCCTTTTCAATCTGGATCCAACCTGCGTCATGTGGTCACCGACCTCGCCATCGCAGACATGGAATCACTCTTGGAAGGTGCCGATGTGCTGGTTCATCTGGCGGCCGTGGATGTGGGCAAGAGCGGGTCGGCCGAGGCGTCTTCGGCGGCGGAAATGATTATGGTGCATCGGGTGCTGGACGCCGCTGCCGTGGTAGGCGTCAAACACGTGGTGCTGCTCTCGAGTGCCACGGTGTACGGCGCCTGGGCCGACAATCCTGTGCCGCTTACCGAGGATGCGCCGCTGCGACCAAATCCGGGATTCACCTTTGCGGCGTCCCGTATCGAGCTCGAACGGGTGGCCGGCGAATGGCGGGACGCACATCCGGGCACCACGGTGGCGTTGCTGCGTCCGGCCGTGTGCCCATCGGTGACGGGAGTCAGTGGTTGGTTGTTTCGGGCGGTACGCCCCGGAATTGGAGACCGGGTGATCCAGGCGCTGCCCGCCATGCAATTCCTTCACCTCGATGATCTAGCCGGTGCCGTGCTGCACAGCGCCGCCCATCATCTCGACGGGCCGTTCAACGTGTCACCCGACAGTTGGATCCGGGGTGAGGATGCCCCGGCATTGCTGGGCACCACGGTCAGTGTGCCCCTCCCCGGCAAAGTGGGGGATCGGGTGGTGTCCAATTCCGGGGCGTACCGCCCGAAACAACCAACCACTGACTCCCGTCACCGATGGG
>JANYHQ010000524.1 GCA_025358985.1 Acidimicrobiales bacterium | reverse complement strand
GGGTGCTCGTCCCGCACGTCCTCGGTGCCGACCGACAAGGGCTATTTGAATGAACCGCCGCCCCATCGTCGCGGTGCCGACGCATCTCGGTTCGACTCGGTGCGTCGCTGCCCACTCCACCTCGGCCCGTCGCAGGTGGCTTCTGCTCACCTTGCGACTTGACCTGCGCTGATTATTCGTATTACGACTATTGTGTGGAGTTTCATCGTTCAGCGAGACGACACGGCATCGGCCCCGGCGAGGTGCTCCATGCCGTAGAGCATGCGCTGGTCATCGTGGACATGACATGACCACACCCCCAACCAAACCCTACGTCACCCCGACCGGACGCGTTCTGAGCGACGCCGACATCGAAGCACTGGCCGACGAGGTCGCCGGTGACATCGACGTCGCAACACTCAAACCACGCCGCCGCGGACGCCCACCACTCGTTGACGGGCCCGCGGATGTAGTTCCTGTCCGTCTCGATGCGAACCTTCGCGCCGCTGTTGAAACACGAGCGACCAACGATCACACCACCACGAGCGACGTGATCCGAGAAGCACTCCGCCGTTACCTCGACGTCGCCTGACCAAGCACTGCACGATCGCGCTGGCGGCTCGCACCGGGCGCACCCTCGATCTCTACATCGACGAGCGGTCGACTGATCCGATCTTCCTCGGTGCCAACGGGTAACGCGTGGACCGCTACGCCGCTGACAGAACCGTGAAACGACCTTCGAAACGCGCAGGGATCACGAAGCGCTCGACGCCGGTGTCCCGCTACTCGCTGTGCAGGCAGCGAGCCACGCTGACCTGCGGACCACGATGCGCGACGACGCCAGATGGCGGCTAGCAAACCTTGTACGCCTCTCGGAATCCGACGAGCGGTCAAGAGCCTGTGTGCCCGGGTTTGGGCCGCGGAAGGTCTGCCATCCAGCGTCGAAAAAGGTCCGCATCGTGGCGTTCTCGACAAATCGGAACTGGGAGATGCTGGGGGTATTCCCAGTGAACACGACCAGGGTCGAGCCGATCGAGCGTGGCATACCAGTCGCGCCGGCTCGGAACCAGCCGGCGATGCAGGTCGAAGTTGCGACGACGACGCGTGGAATCGAAAGCGCGCTGACGTTCGAGGACTTCATCGCTCGGGATACTGACCAGAAACATGTCAGCGATACCCAACCGGCGATCGCGGGGGACGGCTCAAGTCTGACGTACCGCTGGGCGGTGGACAAGCAGATTTCAGCCGTCCGAGCCGTCCTCGGCCAGCGCTTGGGCAAGTGGACCCGGTTGCCAACCCTTTGGTTGGGGAGCCGGGTTCTGCGCTTTGAGGTTGCCACCAGAAAATCAGGTTTACGAAAGCCTGAGACTGGGCCATACTTGACTTGTCCGTTCCAGTAGGAACGGAAAGTGCACCCGGTGTGCCCTCCGGACGGTGGGTAGCCGGGTGTTGCGCGTCACGGCGCAATTCGCCGAACGTCGATCATCGAATCGACCCGTCGACGCCAGTCGCCTCCGGCACCATACGCCCACAGAAGGCTATCGACCACCCACAACAACGGTTCCTCGTAATTCGCTCGGTGATCGTAAACGGAAGTAACGCCAAGCCCTCCAAGGATCTGACGATCACGATGCAGCTGCGCGTCATCTTGGCTGTCGAACACCCAGATCGAAACCCCAAGATCCGCAACAATTTCGGCACCAGCAACCAGCAAGAGCGAACGAGCATTGACGCGGCTCGTGCCGAGTGGCCTGCGAAGTTCGAGAATCGTCGTAGTCATCTCGATATCGGCAAGCACCTTGAGAACTTCCCGCCGACGCCGTGGCGACTCTTTCGACATATGCAGACGCCGCTGACCGGGCAGCAACAGACTTCGCAGGGTCTGCCGAGCGTCTTTCACTACGCCTGCGGGAACGAGGGTCAACCCGAACAGCACTCTGTCTGCCCGTTCAGACTCGTCGCTGAATGCCCAACTCACTTGCCGTCCTCCAACATTGCGCCGACCGAATCAGCCACCGCACGGTCTGACGCGGCAAACGCGTGGGCGTAAACACGCAACGTCATTGCGGCGTTTGCGTGGCCCAAACGGTCGGCCACGGTCTAGATGTCGTGACCCGCCGCGATTGCTTCCGAGGCTGACCAATGGCGCAAATCATCCAAACGCCACTTCGTATTGATCCCGGACTTCTCACGATCCAGCCGCCACCAGTAGCCAATGCGATCAGGATTCGGCGGCATCTTGCCGATCGTGAACATCCACGGGCCAAACTCGTCACGCTCGGCCCGCTCGCGCTCGACAACAACCAACGTCGCTGCATCCAACGTCAACCGCCTTTGGTCCGCAGTCTTTGTCGGCGCATCGGCCAACGCCATCTTTCCGCGACGGCGATCAATCTCAATTGCGGAGTCAATCGTCAACACACCGTCTGCCACGTCCGTCCACTGCAACGCTGCAAGCTCCGCACGACGCGCACCGGTGACGGCAGCAACGCGCAGCATCAGCCCGACCTCGGACCCAATCGCATCGCCGGCCGCAATTACGGAACGAATTTCCGAAGCGCTCATCACTCCACGAGCGGCGACCTTGCGAGAACTCAACTCCGCCAATGAGGCATCGTTGCGCGTAATCCAACCCCACCGAACCGCCTGGGTCAACGCGGCACGCATCACACCATGAATGTTACGAATCGAGACATCGGCCAACCCCTCATCCCGTAAGCGCGCATGCCATCGCTCGACATCCTCAATCGTCAACCGCGCCACCGACAACCGAGCGATGCGATCACCATTGATCCGAGCGACACGTGACAACTGATCACGCCGCGAAGCAGGCGCCCAAGTCGCATCATGCTTACGCACCCATGCTTCCAATACATCGGAAACCGATCGACCAGCGGCACGACCAGCGGGAGCAATGGTCAGCTCAGCCGCAACCCGCAGCGCGTCCTTCTTCGTTCCACGAACGGTTCGCGAAACTTGCGTCCGCGTGCCGTCAGGAGCACGTCCGGTGAAGGCGCGGACCTCCCACGCACCAGGCTTGCGTTCACGAATCAGCGCCACACCCAAAAGTGTACGGACAAGGTGTGACACTCAGCGATGGAGCCAACCGAACCGCACGACGAGGGCTACTCAATCCTCAAGCCTGATATGGCTCGTGCGATCACCAGCTGCTGGATTTCGCTCGTTCCTTCAAAGATCGTGTGGATCTTTGCATCACGGTGCCAGCGCTCTACTGGGTACTCACGGGTGTAGCCGTACCCGCCAAGGATCTGGATGGCATCCTCGGTGACGCGCACGGCAGTTTCTGAGGCCTTGTACTTGCTCATGGAGCCTTCGCCGTTGGTGAAACCACCGTTCTTCGACAGCCACGCCGCCCGCCAAATGAGCAATCGCGATGCATCAATCTCGGTGGCCATGTTGGCCAGTTTGAACGCAATGGCCTGGTTCATGATGATGGCGCGGCCGAACGCCTTGCGCTCCTTGGCGTACTCCAACGAGTACTCGTACGCCGCCCGGGCAATGCCCAAAGCCTGCGCCCCAACAGACGGACGGGTGGCCTCGAAGGTGGCCATGGCTGGTTGCTTCTGGCTGGTGTGACCCACTTCGCGCGCCCGTGCCAACTTCTCCTCCAACCGCTGGCTACCACCCAACACAAACGAGCCGGGGATTCGTACTTCGTCGAGAATGACCTCAGATGTATGCGATGCACGGATGCCGTGCTTCTTGTACTTCTGTCCCATGGACAAACCCTTGGCCTCCTTGGGCACGATGAACGACGCCTGGCCCCGTCCCTTGAGCACCGGGTCCACTGCGGCCACCACCACATGGATGTCGGCGATGCCACCATTGGTGATCCACGCCTTGGTGCCGTTGATGACCCACTCGTCCTTGGCCTCGTCATACACAGCGCGCGTACGAAGTGAGCTGACGTCGGAACCAGCATCGGGCTCAGAAACGCAGAACGCACCAAGTTTGACATCGTCGGCGGTGCCGTAACACTGGGGCACCCATTCCATGACCTGCTCCGGCGTACCGTTGGCGCTGATACCAGCTGCGGCCAACGCCGATCCCATGATGGCCATACCAATACCTGCATCACCCCAGAACAACTCCTCGATGGCCACCGGCAGGGTGAGCCCCGTTGGGTCGCTGAACCCGTTCATGAGGAACTCCCAGCCGTAGAGGCCGATCTTGGCCGCCTCCTGCACGATGGGCCAGGGGAACTCCTCACGCTCGTCCCATTCGTGAGCGGCGGGGCGCACCACGGTGTCGGCAAAGTCGTGGACCCATTTCTGGATCTGCTGTTGGTCGTCGTTCAACGACAGCGAAAATTCAGCCATTGCTAACTGTAGCAAGCACTCAGGCGGCCGTGGTTTGGCCCACCCGGTCGGTGACTCGCTGCACCACCCGCAGG
Organism: Acidimicrobiales bacterium; assembly: GCA_025358985.1. GTDB lineage: Bacteria > Actinomycetota > Acidimicrobiia > Acidimicrobiales > JANYDT01 > JANYHQ01. The sequence goes on along the minus strand of JANYHQ010000524.1, from coordinate 2,647 downwards.
GTCAGCAATGAGGCCACGGCAAACAGCACGGCATTGGCCACGAATGGGGCACTGATGCCGATCTGGTCGAAGGCCAAACCACCGGCCAACGGCCCCAATACCCGGGCCAGGCTGTTCCACGATTGCTGCACTCCCATCAACGCACCCCGGCGCTCGGGCGCAATTCGGTTGCTGACGGCGGCCGTCATAGTGGGCGACGAGAATCCCTGACCGGCGGCCAACAACACCAACGCCGGCACCAGCAACAGCCACCCGGTTGACAACGCCAGCACGGCCATACCCACGGCCGTGGTCATGAGGCCGTACCGCAACAATGGCAGTTCACCAAAACGCTTGGAGGCTTGTCCCACCAGCCCCCCCTGCACCACGCTCACCACCACGCCGACGATGACAAACGCCCAACCGGCCGACTCCTGAGTGAAACCGTTGATGCCTCGCTTGCCAAAGATGGTGAACACCTGCTCGAACGCCGAGAACGCGAAGGTGGCTACCAGTGACACCATCAACAGGCGAGGCAGTCCGGCCTCACGCCACGTATGGGCCAACCCCACTGTCTCGTGGCGGTCGGCCGCTTCGCCGGGCAGAATCGTCCCCTTCGTTTCTGGTAGCCGCACTATTGCCACTATCGCGTTGACGAACGCAATGACCGCAGCCACGTAGAACGGAGCCCTTCGACCGCCGAAGCGTGACGCCAACGCACCGATGGCCGGACCCACGGTGAAGCCCACGCCGAACGCAGCACCAACCATTCCCATCAGCGCTGCTCGACGTCGTGGTGGGGCGATGTCGGCCACTGCGGCTTGCGCCACCCCGATGGACGCTCCGGAGGCACCATCGAACAGGCGCGCCACCAGCACCAACCAGAACGCATTAGCCGCCCCGGTGAGGGCCGATGCCACTGCGGTACCGAGGAGGGAGAACACAATGACCGGCTTGCGGCCGTAACGATCCGAAAGCCGCCCCATGATGGGGGCCACCACCCATTGAGCCAACGAGAACGCCGATCCCAACAGCGACACGTACAGGCCAAGATGGCGGCCCAGCGACGCCCCGAACTGGTCCTCCACATACGGGCCCAGAACCGGGATGGCGATGCCGAACCCGATCATGTCGATGACGATGGTGAACCAGATGATCCAGAACCCGGCGGGCAGCGCCTCACGGGTGGGCTTGGGAGAGCGTCTGGCCATGCGGGTTGCCAGGGTAGACGCCCGTCAGTGCTTCTCCGGCAGGACTAGGCGTTCGGGCCAGGCGTCAGGCCCGACGGACCTGGGTTCCGGCCTTGGTGGTTTCCACCACCCAACCGCCCGCCTGCAACTCCACCCGTACGGCATCGGCGGTAGCCCAATCCTTGGATGCACGGGCCTCATCGAGGCGCCGCACCAGTTGCGCGGTGGCCTCGTCCATCCCTGTCTCCGTGCGGGCGAACAGACCCATCGCCGCTGCCAATTCCAGGGCGGTGGCGGCCACCGTGGCTCCTGATGGATCGGCAGATGGATCGGCAGCGTCGAAGAGTGCGTTGGCGCGCCGGATGGTGTCGAACAACAACGCCATAGCCCCCGGTGTGTCGAGGTCGCCGTCCATCCGAGTACGGAACTCCTCGATCACCGCGGTGTCGAGTCCACTTTCAGCCGACATGGCGGCGTCGTAGCCGATGGCCGCCTGGATGGGAGCACCACCGAGGCGGCGGGCGATACCGTCGAGTCGTTCCAGCGCCGTGGTGGATTCGACCAGTAGGTCCGACGTGACCTCAGCCGGGGAGCGATAGTGGGCTTTCAGCACTAGCAGTCGGTAGGCACGACCGTCGACGCGTTCCAACAGTTCCGACAGTGATTCCACGTTGCCGATGCTCTTGGACATCTTCTCGCCGCCCATCTCGATGAACCCGTGGTGAACCCAGTGGCGGGCAAACGTGTACCCCATGGCCAGCCCCTGCGCCCGCTCGTTTTCGTGATGGGGAAAGGCCAGATCCAGCCCCCCACCGTGGAGGTCGAAGCCGTCGCCCAAGAGGTCCATGCTCATCACCACGCACTCGGTATGCCAGCCCGGTCTGCCTGCACCCCATGGACTGGGCCACTGCGGCACATCGTCGGGACCCTTGGCCTTCTTCCACAGTGCAAAGTCGATGGGCGAGCGCTTGTCCGGGTCGGCCTCCACCCGCGCCCCGGCTTGCAGCGACTCCACACTTTGGCGACTGAGGAGCCCGTAGTCCGGCAGCGCGGCGGGCGAGAAGTACACAGTTCGAGTGGTGTCATAGGCGAAGCCCCGGTCGATAAGCGCGCCTATGAGCTCCACCATACGCTCCACGAACAAAGTGGCATGGGGCTGATCGTGCGGGTGCAGTACGCCCAACAGGTCCATGGCCTTCCACCACTCGTCCTCGTACTTGTGGGCCACCGCATCGGCGCTGATACCCATCTCGGTGGCGCGTTCGATGATCTTGTCGTCGATGTCGGTGATGTTGGCCACATGGTGGACGTCGAGGCCGGTCCACTCCAGGTAGCGGCGCAGGATGTCCCAAGTGAGCACGGCTCGGCCGTGGCCCAGGTGCGGCAGGCCATACACCGTGGGACCGCAGGCGTAGAAGGAGAACTTCCCTGGTGTCCGGGGAATGATCTCCACCGGCAAGCCGGCAGCGGTGTCATGG
>JANYHQ010000453.1 GCA_025358985.1 Acidimicrobiales bacterium | reverse complement strand
GCCAACCCCACGCCACCTGCAACCGCACCGGCCAGGTCGGTGAGAATGTCGCCGAACAGGTTGTCGGTGACAATGACGTCGTAGCGCTGCGGCGAGTCCACAAAGTAGATACACGCAGCATCCACGTGGTTGTACGCGGTGGCAACATCGGCGTACTCGGTGGCCACCTCATTGAACGTGCGCTGCCAGAGGTCCCCGGCGAACTGCAATACGTTGGTCTTGTGGACCAGCGTGAGGTGATGGCGAGGCCGGGAGCGGGCCAGTTCGAAGGCAAAGCGCACGCATCGCTCCACACCCATACGAGTGTTCACACTGCCTTGAGTGGCCACCTCATGAGGCGTGCCTTTGCGCAGGAACCCACCCTCGCCTGCGTACGTACCTTCGGTGTTTTCGCGAATGACGATGCAGTCGACGTTGTTGGCCGGATAGAGGAACGGCCGCTGATTGACGTACAGGTCCAGCTCGAAGCGCATCTTGAGGAGCAACCCACGCTCCAACACACCGGGTGGCACGTCGGGAGTGCCGATGGCACCGAGCAGGATGGCGTCGTAGCCGCGTAGCTCGGCCAGCACCGTGTCGGGCAGGATCTCACCGGTGGCCAGATACCGACGCCCACCTAGGTCGTACTCCGTGGTGTCCAGCGTGACCCCGGCGGCGGCTACCACCTTCAATGCCTCGGCGATCACCTCAGGGCCGATGCCATCGCCACCGAGTACTGCCACCTTGTGCGCCATTTCGTACTTCCTCCTGCGTCAACCGGCGTCGACCGACGAGTCATGGTAGGCGAAACAGGGATAGGCACCTCGATTGGCAGAAGTACCCTTTGGAGGTGAGTACACAGCTGTCCCAGGAGGCCTTCGACCGGCTCAAGGCCGAGTTCGACGATCTCATCACCCGCGGCAAGATCGACATTGCCCGTCGTATAGAGACGGCCCGAGAGATGGGTGACCTCTCGGAGAACGGCGATTATCACGCCGCCAAGGAAGAACAAGGAAAGATGGACGCCCGGATGCGCCAACTCCAGGGCATCATCGAAGACGCCGAAATCGTGGAGAAGGTGGACACCACGTCGGTGAGCACCGGGTCGGTGATCACCATCCGTTATGAGGGCGACAGCGACACCGAGACGTATCTGCTGGGCTCCATCGAGGAACGGCGTGACGGTATGGAGATCATGTCTCCCACCTCCCCGCTCGGTACTGCGCTGATGGGTCATCGCCCCGGTGACACTGTCGAATATGTGGCTCCTGGTGGACATCTGCGCGTGGCCATCGTCTCGATCTCGGCGTGATCGGCGGGGGCGCAGCCCTCCCCATCGCTGCCCGCGCCCCCATTGGCGACCGGTCCTCGGGTGCATTGGTAGGCGCCGATGGCACCATCGATTGGTGGTGCCCTGGGTCCTTCGACAGCCCGGCGGCATTCTTCGGACTGTTGGACCCCTTGGGCGGGGCGTGCCGGTTGGGCCCCGTCGGCGTACCCATGATGGGCACCCAGCGGTGGCCTGGCGACGGGCCCGTGGTGAGTACCGAACTGGCTGGGCCCGAAACTCGGGTCCGCCTCGACGATGCCCTCATTGGTGGGTCCATCGTCCGTGTACTTACGGTGTTGCGGGGGCCCGTTGACGTGATGCTCGACGTGGTGCCCGGCCGCCGCTTCGGGTCCCCTCGCAAGGTGGAGCACTTCTCATCGGGAGTGGCCTTCGACGGCATCGTGGTGCGGGGGTTGGCTGACGCCGTGGTGCACCGGATGGACAGTGGCGAGCAGTTGGTGGTTTCCATCGCCGTGGAGCAACAGGGGCGGGTCACCACCCAGGGCGACGGTCGGGCACCGCAGCTCACGGTGGGCGCTGCGCTGGACCAATTCTCGGCGCTTGACCGCCAGTGGCGAGGAGAGTTGGAGAATGCCTACGACGGTCCACATCGCACCATGGTGCGCAATGCCATGCGCCAACTGATGGTGCTCACCGATGCCACTTCGGGCGGGCTGGTGCGATCGCTGACCACGTCACTGCCGCCCCATATCGGCAACGATCGCAACGTGGATGAGCGGTTCACCTGGCTGGGCGATGTGGCCCGACTCACTGCGCTGTTGGAACAACTCGACCGAGCTGACCTGGCCGAGCCCACGCGGGAGTGGGTGGCAGCGGCGTTGGGGTCTGATGAACCGGTACCGTCGGTGTTCACGTCTGGCGGGTCGCGGCCGAATGAGGAACGTGAATTGGAGTTGGCCGGGTTTCAGTTGCATCGCCCTGTACGGGTGGGCTCGCCCTCGGATCAGTCGCAGTGGCTGGCTGGGTTGGCCGAGGCCACGCTGGTGCTCGACGCTCGTCGGCATCGCGCTGCGTTGACCCGTGTCACGGCGTGGCTCACTGCCCATGCAACGGATGCTGACCATGGCCGTTGGGGGGCTCGGGGGCGGCCGCGTCGGTACGTGGATTCGGCCCTGGCGGTTCGGCGGGCGTTACGGGCGGCGGCGGTGACGTTGCGATCTGGCGACCCCTTGTCGGAAGTGGCGAGTGATGCTGCCGCAGCCGCCGCTGCGTTGGACCGGTGGTTGGCTGACAACGGGTGTTTCGGGGTGGCCGATCGGGCCGGTTGGCGGCGGGCCTTGGGTGACGATTCGTCCGATGCCGCGCTGCTGCGGTGGGTGGCTCCGGCTGACGAATTGGCGGCGTTGCCTCACGATGGGGAGGGTGAGGCGTTGCATCGGGCCCGGCTGACCATTGATCAGACGCTGGCCCAACTCGATGATGGGGGACTCACCCACCGCCATCTGCCGCATGTCGACGATGGGTTTCCACCTGGGGAAGGGGCCGATGTGGCTGCGTCAGCCGAGTTGGTGGCCGCACTGGCCCGGATTGGTCGGTGGGAGGACGCCCATACGCGTATGGAGACACTGATGGCCGCAGTGGGGCCCATGACGGTGGCGTCGTCTCATGTGGTCCCACGCACCCAGGATCATCTGGGCAACACCCCGAGTGCCCCGGCGTTGATGGCCCTGGTGGAAGCAGCCCTGGCCCTGCGCGCCGGCCTCAGTCCCGCCGGCAACGGTTGTTCCGCTAGTGGTGAGCGTTAGAGA
>JANYHQ010000447.1 GCA_025358985.1 Acidimicrobiales bacterium | reverse complement strand
GCGGCCAGACCCACTTTCACTCGCTCATGTAGTTGGGCAATGAGTTCGATGGTTTCCGCTACCGGCATTTCTTCGGCGGTGGTGACCGCTACAACACCGGTGCGTTGATGATCCTCCAGGATGTCGCGGATCCATGCCGTCTGTCCGCGGATGAGACCGGCGCCCACCAGATCATTGATGGCGTTGGGTGCATCGAGCTGGCTCACCACGTGGCCGGTGGATGTGGCATCAACCACCACCAAGTCCCATGCCGCCTCGCGCACTTCGTAGGCGACCTTACCAATGGTGACAATTTCACGCACTCCGGGCGCCGCATTGGCCACGAAATCGAACACGCCTGACAGGAATCCCACGCGGGTCACCAAGGGCAATTTGAGGGAAACCCTGAGGTACTCCTTCAGTGACTCTTCGGGATCCATGGACATCACGAACAGTCGCGGTTGACGCTCCGACGGCGTGAACTTCGGTGGCCCCGAGATGGTCCGCCCCGATCCCATCAGACAGGCATCGAGATCACCCTTGGCATCGAACTCACACGCCAGTACCCGCTTGCCCTGCCTGGTGGCCGCCCATGCCAACGACGCCGCCACCGTGGACTTGCCCACCCCGCCCTTGCCGGTGACGATGAGCAGTTGACGGTCCAACAACCCCCGCAGGGCTGGCGGTGGGGGCGACGATTGGACCATCAGACGAACCCGTCAGTGCGCTTAGCGGGCGAACCCGACGCGACGCTCTTCATCCTTGGCCCCGAACTCCACATACGCCAGCTTGGATACCGAAATACCCAATGTCTTGCCCTTCTTGTCCGTGAGCCACAGGGTGCCGTCGCCGCGGGCAATGGCTACCTCGACGTCCTTCATGACGGTGTCACGATCGTCATCCCCCAACTCGAGCTCCAACTCACGAACGGACTGTGACAAGCCGATGCGGACATCCACGTTTGAATCCTCCAGTTGACGAAAATGGTGATGCTAGGGCGAGTGGCGAGTAATCCCACACCGCTGCGCAAAGGAACTCAGCTGATCTTGAGGGCCTTGTTGTAACGCCGCTTGGGCGCCAGCTCATTGGCGATGCGATCGGCGATGGCGGCGTACGCCTTCGATGCCTCGGAGTCGGGGTCCGACACGGTGATGGGCAGACCGATATCCATTCCAATTCGCAACTCCGGCACCAGTGGAATCTGACCCAGCAACGGCACATCGAGGGTGTCAGCCAACTCCTGTCCCCCACCGGAACCGAAGATCTCGTATCGCTTGCCATCGTCACCGCTGAACCAGCTCATGTTCTCGATGACGCCCGCCACGGTCATGTTGATCTGGGGCTGGCGGGCCATGGAAGCCGACCGCTGAGCCACCCGCTGAGCGGCCGGCTGCGGGGTGGTGATCACGAAGATCTCGGCCCGAGGCAGGTACTGAGCCATGGACAGGGCCACGTCACCGGTACCGGGGGGCATGTCCACCAAGAGGAAGTCCGGCTCGCCCCAGTGCACGTCGGTGAGGAACTGCTCCAGGGCCTTGTGGATCATGGGCCCCCGCCAGATGATGGCCCGTTCCTCCTCCACCAGGAAGCCCATTGACATGGCCGATACACCATGCCCGATGGGGGGGATGATCATGCGGACTTCTTGATCGTCGGAGCGTGAATCGGGAAGCATGGACGGCTGGCGGTCCACGCCGAGCATCTTGGGCACACTGAAGCCGTAGATGTCGGCGTCGAGAACACCCACTTTGTAGCCCATCCGGGCCAGCGAGATGGCCAGGTTCACCGTGGTGGAACTCTTGCCCACCCCACCCTTGCCGGAGGAAATTCCCAGGATCCGGGTCTTGGCGCCCACCTGCATGAACGGCGGGGCCTGGGTGGGCCCCGAGGCATGTCCGTGGCCACCGGCACCGGCGTTCTCGTGATCAGCCCAGCCCTCACGCAGCCGGGCCAGCAACAGGCGCTGCTCCTCCACCGTGAGCACCTCCAGCGAGCAATGCACGGTGGTGACGCCAGCGAGTGCACCCACCGCTCGTTCCACCAGCACCGCCAATTCCTCGGCCACCGGGTCTTCCTCCACCTTGGTGGCCACCACCACGTTGACCGCAGTGCCAGTGATGCCGATATGGCGGACCAGGTCCAATTGGGTGATGGGCAACCGGAGCTCGGGCTCATCAACGGTGCCCAAGGCCATCAGAACGGCGGCTTCGGTGACACCAGAGGCAGTGGAACCGGGGGCGGATGTGGGGGTGGAACTGGGCATGGACACTCCGGGTACAGGACGGGACAACCAGGATACGGGCCATTGCCGGTAACCTGGGCCCGTGAGCATTCCGGCAACCATCACAGCTGATGAATCGGCGGTTGCTATTGCGGTTGGTCGCCCGGTGGTCATTCGTCCCCGTCGGCCACTTCCTCCACCGGCTGAACCCATTGCTGGCGATGCCCATTTTTCAGCATCGGTCACCGCCGCTACGTCCATGTTCGGCGATCCCACCCGGCGCCACATCTATCTGGCAGCACGCGAAACCCAGACCGGTATCACCGCCGCCGAAGCGGCCAAGCGCTTCGGGCTGCATCCCAATGTGGCTCGCCATCATCTCGACAAGTTGGCCGGCGGTGGTTATGTGGAAGTGGCCATGGACGCAGGGGAGGGACGTACCGGGCGTCCGTCGAAGCGCTATCGCTCCAACGGGCGGCCACTCGATTTCGAGTTCCCTACCCGCCGCCATGACCTACTCACCACCTTGTTGGGCCGGGCGCTCGAACTGCTGCCCCTCGATGTGGCGGCGGCCATGGCCGAGGAGGTAGGCGAGCATTACGGGCGAGAATTGGCCGAGCAAATGCATCCCGGTGAAGGGCACCGGTCTATGCAATCGGCGCTTCACGCAGTGGCCGATGCCCTCACCGCCCATGGGTTTGCCGCCCATACCGAGGCCCGAGCGGACGGTATGGCCATCGTGTCCGACAGTTGCCCGTTCGGCGAAATCAGCGCCCAGCATCCGGTGATCTGCGCAGTGGACCGGGGCATGGTGCGCGGCATGCTGCATGCACTGCACGGTGAGGGCGATCCCGCCTTCGGCACCTCTCGGGCCAGCGGCGACGACAGCTGCGTCACCACCATTTGATCTAGGTGTCCGGTGTGAGTCCGGTGTGACATAAGTCCTTCCGGCGTAAATGGATCGAGGTCGGCGGTAGGGCTGAAAAGATGCCGTCATGGCTTCTTCCACTTCCGCCACCCCCACCTTCGCGCCCACCGGTGAGGCTGCGGCCTCCTGTCAAAACCTGGTCAAGGTCTTCGGCACCGGTGAGGGGTCGGTCACCGCCCTCGACGATGTGAGTGTGGACTTCGCCCGGGGGGCGTTCACCGCCATCATGGGCCCGTCCGGATCTGGCAAATCCACCCTGATGCATTGCACTGCGGGGCTCGACACCCTCACCAGCGGGCACGTGTTCATCGGCGGCGTCGACATCACCACCTTGGCCGAAAAGGACCTCACCAAGTTGCGCCGTGATCGCATCGGTTTCGTATTTCAGGCGTTCAATCTCATCCCCACGCT
>JANYHQ010000427.1 GCA_025358985.1 Acidimicrobiales bacterium | reverse complement strand
TCAACCAAGTGGGCATCGTGGGAGCGGGCACCATGGGAGGCGGTATTGCCATGAACTTCGTCAACGCTGGCATCCCTGTCACGATCGTGGACACCAGCCAGGACGCACTGGAGCGTGGCCTTGGCGTGGTGAGGGGCAACTACGAACGTAGCGCCCGCAATGGCCGCTTCCCGCTGGCGGACGTGGACCGACGGATGGCCATGATCACTCCTTCGCTGGAACTCACGGCGTTGGCCGACGTGGACATGGTGATAGAAGCGGTGTTCGAACGGATGGACATCAAGAAAGAACTGTTCACCAAGCTCGACACAATCATCAAACAGGGGGCCATCCTGGGTACCAATACGTCGGGATTGAACGTCGATGAGATAGCGTCAGTGACCACTCGGCCGCAAGATGTCATTGGACTTCATTTCTTCTCTCCGGCCAACGTCATGAAACTGGTGGAGGTGGTGCGGGCCGACCACACCTCGTTACCGGTCATCAACACGTCCATGCAGGTAGCGAAGAAAATCGGCAAATTGGCCGCCCTGGTGGGTGTCTGCCCCGGATTTGTGGGCAACCGCATGCTGGCCGCCCGTGGTCGAGAGGCCCAAGCTCTGCTTATGGAAGGGGCCATGCCGTGGGACGTAGACAGGGCCCTGGTGGAGTTCGGGTTTGCCATGGGGCCGTTCCAGATGTCGGACCTCGCCGGGCTCGATATTGGTTGGGTGGCGGAGTCCTCGAAGGGACTCACCATCCGCGACCGACTATGTGAGTTGGATCGACGAGGCCAAAAAACCGGTGCGGGCTATTATGACTATGACGCCAATCGAGCGGCTACGCCTTCACCGGTGACTGAAGGCATCGTACGGGAATTCGCCACCAATGGTGGTGCCACCGCTCGGACATTTACCCAAGAAGAGATCATCGAGCGGCTGGTATATCCCATGATCAATGAGGGGGCCAAAATTCTGGAGGATAAGATGGCCATCCGGGCATCAGACATCGATATCATCTGGATCAATGGTTACAACTGGCCCGCATATCGTGGCGGCCCGATGTTCTACGCCGATTTGGTGGGTCTGAAGGTGGTACTGGCCAAACTCAAGGAATTCGAGGCCCACGCCGGCCCAGTATGGAAGCCTGCGGCACTTCTCGAACGGCTGGTGGCCGAAGGAAAGCGATTCCAGGACTAAGGACTAAATGCCCATGGAGCTGAGTTCGCTCACCAGTGTTCGGATCAGCGTGCTGATGGACGGGTGACTGGTCTCGAGCTCTACGGCATGGCGATCCAGACGATCGCTCAGCCCCTCGGTGGACTCCGTGTCGAGGGCATCGCGCACATCGGTATGGGCACTCTCGATGGTGGGCTGTGCCTCACGATGTGGATGCAGTTCTTCGGCCACATGCTCAAGCTGCTGACGAAGAGTTGGGTCCATATGAACACTCTACCGATGAATCCGCCGTAACACTGGGGCTGTGCTCCGCCGCTTCATCAGTCAGTAACCTTGGACTCATGTCCGGCCCTCACCCCGCAATCGGCGAGCCCGACGACGCCCGTCATGAAATGGCGGATCGCATCACGCAAGCGACCGAGTTGCTGGAGGCCATTGCGAAGGATCGGTCGTTACTCGACGGGGTCAGCGACCACGATCACTCACGTCTGGTGGCGGCGGCAGGTGACGTGTACTGCCCGGATGTCACCGAGCGACGGCTGCGTACCAAGGCTCGTCAGAAGCGCAGTCGGGCCGACAAGATCGCCCGAGATCAGCATGTGTTGGCCGGCACCGGCATCCGGGTACTGCGGGACAAGCCGGTGTTCGTAACTCCCAACGTGTTCGCCCCCACCGGCATCGATCCGGACGAACTGCGCGAAGTGATCACTCCGCAACATTGCTATGTATGCAAACAGAAGTTCTCGGCCTTGCACCCCTTTTACGACCAACTCTGTGTGGAGTGCGGGGAGTACAACTACGCCAAGCGCAGTGAATCGGCTGACCTCACGGGTCGCGTGGCCTTGCTCACCGGTGGTCGCGTCAAGATCGGCTACCAGGCTGGCATCAAATTGTTGCGGGCCGGTGCCCAACTCATTGTGACCACCCGGTTTCCCCGCGACTCTGCGGTGCGTTACGCCCAAGAGCAGGACTTCGGGGAGTGGGGTCACCGCCTGGAAGTGTTTGGGCTGGACCTACGTCATACGCCCAGCGTGGAAGCGTTCTGTCAGCATCTGTTGTCCACCCGGACGCGGCTGGACTTCATCATCAACAACGCCTGCCAAACGGTGCGCCGACCGCCGGACTTCTATCGGCACATGATGGAAGTGGAAACGGCGTCGGATACCAGCATGGCTGTGCACGTACGGGCGTTGCTCGGTGACTACGAGGGCCTCCGGCGTTACGACATGCTGCCAGTTGCAGTTGCCAGCGAGGGGGCCGAACTGGTGGGCCTCACGCAACCAGCACAACTGTCTCAGGCAGCGTTGCTCCCCGACGATCGTTCCATGGCGCCGCATCTGTTTCCGGAGGGACGTCTGGATCAGGATCTGCAACAGGTGGACCTTCGAGACCGCAACTCGTGGCGCCTGCTGATGGACGAGGTGTCATCAGTGGAATTGCTGGAGACGCAACTGGTGAATGCGGTTGCCCCCTTTGTACTCAATGCCCGTTTGAAGCCGCTGATGTTGCGCACCCCTGAACGCGATAAGCACGTGGTGAACGTGTCGGCTGTGGAGGGCCAGTTCTACCGCCGGTTCAAAACCACCCGTCACCCCCATACCAACATGGCCAAAGCTGCGCTCAACATGATGACGCGTACCGCAGCGGCTGACTATCAGGCTTCAGGTATTCACATGAACAGCGTGGACACCGGTTGGGTCAGTGACGAGGACCCGGTGCACATTGCCGAACGTAAGACGGCCGAGCATGGGTTTCGTCCTCCCCTCGACATCGTGGACGGCGCAGCGCGGATCGTTGACCCCATCATCAACGGCATCAATACCGGCGAGCACATCTGGGGCCAGTTCCTGAAGGACTACCGGCCCACCGACTGGTAACTGTGCCCGGGTTGCGCGGATCTGGCATCGTGGGGTTCGTGAACCTTCGCCTTGGCGCCCATGTGGGCCAGCAGAACATGACCATGACCGCTCTGCGCAACACGTGGCGCACCCTCGACGAGCATCTGGACTGGATCTCGGCCTGGGACCATCTCTATGAAGCGCCACCGGCGGGAGGCACCGTTGATCACTTCGAGGCGCTCACCATCTTGGGTGCGATGGCCGCTGACACCGTACGTGCGCGTATTGGATGTTTGGTGTTCTATGTGGGTTACCGCACCCCGGGCGTATTGGCCAAGGCGGCCACCACGCTGGACCACATCTCGGGCGGCCGCTTTGAACTAGGACTCGGAGCGGGTTGGCACGAGCAAGAGGCCAAGGCCTACGGGTACGATTTTCCTTCCGTAGGTGTGCGTCTCGACATGCTCGACGAGGCCACCACCATCATTCGTAGTCTGCTCACCGAGCCCCGCACAACGTTCACGGGCCGCCACTTTCATGTGGAGGATGCATCGTGTCTGCCACACCCAGTACAGGACCGACTGCCCATTTGGATCGGTGGGGTGGGGGAGAAGAAGACTCTACGGATGGTGGCGGCTCAAGCCGACGGGTGGAATTCGGCCTACATCAGCACGTCGGAGTTTGCCCGCCTCAGTGGAGTACTCGATGAGTGGTGCGCCACGCTAGGACGCAACCCGGCCGAGATACGGCGTGGCGTCAATCTCAGCTTCAACCTGTCCACCACCGCTGCAGCCGCCACTGCGATGCGCGAATCGATGCAATCCCAATGGGGTCCTGGCTTCGCCCGTATCGAGGGTGGCGCGCTGCTCGGCACCCCGGATCAGGTCATCGAACGGCTCCTGGAGTACGTGGCCAGTGGAGCCGATGACATCAACATCGCGCTACGAGCACCGTGGGATGCAGATGTACTGCATACATACCTTCATGAGGTGGTGCCAGCGGTGAGGGCCGCCAGTGGTCCAATCCGACCATCATGAGTTGGGTGCCCGTTGTTGACCTGGCGGGTGACCCAGAAGTGGTGTGTGCGGCAGTGGCCGAAGCGTGCGAACGGGTGGGCTTCTTGACGGTGATCAACCACGGTGTTGAGCCGTACGTGTTGGCGGCCGCGTGGACTGAGGCTCGAACCTTCTTTGACTTGGCTCTCCCCCGCAAGTTGGAGGTGGCCATGCCCTATCCGGGGTACCCGTACGGGTATGCACCAATGGGCACCGAGACCCTGTCGGCGTCGCTTGGGCAGCACTCACCGCCGGACCTCAAGGAGAGTTTTAGTATCGGTCCGGTTACCCCGGCGCCCCATCAGTTCAGCGAGCCCGACGAGGCCAGCGCCTGGTTGCCCAACCGGTGGCCCGCACTTCAACCATCAATGCAGCCGACATGGGAGCAGGCCTACCAGGAGTTGTCACAGTTATCAGCACGCTTACTTTCTGTGATGGCTCAATCGTTGGGACTTGACGCGCAGTACTTCGACCCGATGATCAATCGTCACACAAGTGCTATGCGTGCATTGAACTATCCGGTGACGGATCCGGCCGCGAGTTCAGGCGGTCAACGAGCGGGCGCCCATACCGACTACGGCACTCTCACGCTTCTGATGGCTGACCCAGACGTAGGTGGATTGGAAGTACAACGCCCCGATGGTGAGTGGGCGCCGGTCGTGCCGGTCCCTGGCGCACTGGTGGTGAATCTCGGTGATGCCATGGCTCGCTGGACCAATGATCGGTGGAGGTCAACCTTGCACCGCGTTAGCAGTGCCGCTCGGAGACGTCAGTCCATCGCCTTCTTCCACAACGCCAACTGGGATGCCAGCATCGAGTGTCTCCCCGGTTGCCTGGCCAGCGGTGAGCAGCCGCGTTACCCGCCCATGGCGGCCGGGCCGCACCTCATGGCCAAGTTTCGGTCCACGGTGGCTCAGGCTGATCAATCCTGAGGTTGTCTTCCGACAAATCTGAGCATATGCTCGGCTTTGACACGACGGAGGAATCATGCGCATCACCATCGACAGTGAACGTTGTCAGGGCCACAACCGCTGCTATCAGATTGCCCCCGAGTTGGTGGTCATCGATGACTACGGCATGGCCACCGTCAACGGTGACGGCTCCGTGCCGCCTGCCCTGGAGGCCAAGGCCCGACTGGCTGTGTCCAATTGCCCGGAGTTCGCCATCACCACCACGGAGGCTGACCAATGACCGACCTTCAGGAACCGACCGCTGTTTCGGACACCGCAGCGAGCGCGGTCACCGACTGGGCCACCGACTTCGACCACACCGATCCGGTGTGGGTCAACAATCCCTTCCCCATATGGGATGACTTACGAGCCCGTTGTCCGGTGGCCCACTCCGACCGCTACAACGGTGTATATCTGCCTACCCGCCATGAGGACATCAGCCTCATTGCCCACGATACGCAGCACTTCACGTCGAAGAGTGTCATCGTGAACAACGCCCCGGTACTGGCCGAAGCACCTGTAGGTGGCGCCCCGCCCATCACGTCGGACCCTCCGTATCACCAGCATGCTCGTAGGGCGTTGCTTCCGGCGTTCAGTCCCAAATCCATCGAGCCCCTTACGGAATCCACCCGTGCATTGTGCGAGCGCTTGCTTGACAGATTGGAGGCTGATGTTGCGGCTGGACGAGACATCGTGGACGCCGCCGATGAGTATGCAGGCCACATTCCGCCGGCCGTCATTGCTTCCATGCTGGGGCTGCCGATCGAGGACGGAGCGCTATTCCGCCAGTTCATCCACCTGGTGATCGAAGACGCCAACGCCACTCCGGAGGCGCGTATGGCGGGGTTCCAGAAACTCGACGAGTACCTAGGTGTGCATATCAACAATCACGTGGCCAACCCCCGTGATGACCTCATCACCTATCTGCTGAATACCGAGATCGAGGGACGGACCCTGCAACCGGGTGACATCGTGGGCACCGTCATCCTCATTTTGGTGGCTGGTATCGACACCACGTGGAGCGCCATCGGGGCGTCACTGTTCCATCTGGCCACCCACCCCGAGGATCGTCGTCGACTGGTGGCCGATCCTTCGCTGATGGCCACTGCCACCGAGGAGTTCTTGCGGGCCTATGCGCCGGTGACCATGGCGCGCATCGTGAAGGAACCGGTTGAAATCGGCGGGGTGATGTTGGAGAAGGACCAATGGGTGCTGCTGCCGTTCCCGGCCGCCAATCGTGACCCCGAGGTGTTCGAGCGCGCCGATGAAGTGCTCATCGACCGTGAGGTCAACCGCCATGCGGCGTTCGGGTTGGGGATTCACCGGTGCCTAGGATCCAATCTGGCCCGTATGGAGCTCACCGTGGCACTGCAGTGCTGGATGGCTCGCTTCCCCAACTTCGAGCTCGGTGACCCGGCTGCGGTCCGTTGGTCCGGTGGACAGGTCCGGGGCC
>JANYHQ010000412.1 GCA_025358985.1 Acidimicrobiales bacterium | reverse complement strand
CTGCGTGCGACCGGGGCACGATGCTTCATCGTCACCCGTTCAATACCGCAGTCGTCCGCTGGTCCGGAACGCTTCGATGTGGGATCCAATCCATCGCAGCCGCTTCGAGACGTGTTGGGTCTCGAGGTGCTGGGGCCTTTGATTGCCGACGGCATGGCTCCCGATAACGTCGAAGTGGTGTTTCTTTGGGGTCTGGATGCGCAACTCGATCCCCGTGACACGGGCGTCGGTGTCGAGCGGTCGTTGCAGTCGGGGTGCGGTTCGCTGGTGGAGGTCGCTGTGGCCTTGTCCCGATCCGGGTTTGATTCTTCGCCGATGTGGGTGGCCACTAAGGGAGTGCATCGTGTGCCATTGGATGCGGACGCCGAGCCGTCCGAAGGCATCGTAAGTGCACTTATCCAATCGCCGCTGTGGGGATTTGGCCGGGCCGTGGCCGAGGAGCTTCCTGACATGTGGGGAGGGCTCATCGACCTCGATCCAAGTGAGTCCACAGCACAGAGTGGCCGATCGTTGGCCGTCGAGTTGACGTGCGCAAGTGTCGAGGCCGGTACCGAGGAGGTCGTGCTGCGCGGCGGATCTCGATGGGTGGCGCACCTAGTGCCCACCACGCCTGCCCCAGCAAAGACGCTGGGGATTCCATCCGACAGCACGTGTTTGGTCACCGGTGGATTTGGCGCGGTCGGCCGCCATCTCCTGGCGTGGTTGGCAGCCAAGGGGGCTCGGCGCATCGTGGTGCTGGGGCGGACCGCGCTGCCGGCGCGCCGTCAATGGTCCGCGCTCGACATCGACACGCCCACCGGCCGCCGGGTGGCTCAGATCCAACAACTGGAGCGCCTCGGGGTCGATGTGCATGTCGCTGCGGTCGATGTTGGTGATGCCGATGCCCTCCACGCCTTTCTGGAGGAGTTCCGGGCCGAGGGCTGGCCCCCCATCCGTTCGGTGTTCCACGCTGCTGCGGTGCTCGGCGCCGAGACCATCGACGATCTGGATGCTGCCTCGTTGGCCGAGCAGCTACTCCCCAAGGTCGTCGGCGCATGGACGCTGAGCGAGGCGCTCGACGATCTTGATCACTTCGTGATGTTCTCGTCGTTGGCCTCGATCCTGCCCTCCACGGGTCAAAGCGCATACGCCTCAGCCAACGCCTTCCTCGATGCTTTGGCGCACCACCGCAGAGCACAGGGTCGCTGTGGCCTCAGCGTCAACTGGGCGTATTGGGAAGACACCAACGAGACACGACCAGGCGAGGTCGACCAGGGCAGAGCGGCGGATGGACCGGGCTACAAGGACAGTGCCAAGGTCCTGCTGGAGGCACAGGGCGTGTTCGGGTTCCGGCCCGACGACGGACTGGAAGTGCTGGGCCGATTGATGCTGGGTAGTCACGTGCAGGCCGTGGTGGCACCCATCGACTGGGTCGAATTCGGCGCCGCCCACCGCGCCCGTCCGCTTTCCCTCGTCGCCGACCGAGTGGCGGATGCTGTGCGACGATCGCCGGAGCCGGCAGCATCGGAGTCGCCGCCGCTGCGGACGCAACTCAGTGCTTCGCCCCCACACGAACGTTACGAGCTGATCGAGTCGGTGGTCCGCCGCGTCCTCAGCCGTGTTCTGAAGCTACCCGAGTCACGTATCGACAGAGCGCAACCCTTTGGAGCACTTGGACTTGACTCACTGATGTCGATGGAGTTGCGCAACCGTCTCGAAGCGGAGCTGGGGCTCAAGATGCCTGCCACTGTTGCATGGAACTATCCGACGGTGAAGGACATGGGTGGCTACGTGCTGAGTCGCCTAGCTCTGAGCCCACTTGCGTCGGATCCGCTCATCGGCCGTGCAGGCGTATCTGGTCTGACAACCGAGGCTGACATCTGGGTGGCGACAGATTCGGTTACGTCGCTCACCGAGGACGAGGCGTTGTCTGCACTCATGTCGGGGACGACGTCATGAACTCACTTTCGGATCATTCCGCACTGTCTTCGGTGAAGCTGGCGTTGTTGTCACGCCAGGTACGAGACGACATCGACGGGGCCTCCGTCCTTGCCGCCGAACCCATTGCCATCATCGGCATGGGCTGTCGATTTCCGGGAGGGGCCGACAATCCGGACAAGTTCTGGGAGTTGCTGCGCAGCGGAACCGATGCCACCCGTGACGTGCCACCCGAGCGATGGGATGCCGATGCGTTCTACGACGCGGATCCGTTCGCCCCTGGAAAGATGAACTCGCGTCGGGGTGGATTCATCGATGCCATAGACCAGTTCGACGCTGGCTACTTCCACATCTCGCCTCGCGAGGCGTCACACATGGATCCCCAACAACGACTGTTGATGGAGGTGGCAGTTGAAGCATTGGAGCGGGCCGGCCAGCCCCGCGAGCGGCTGGCGGGGAGCCTCACCGGTGTGTTCGTGGCGTCGAGCATCTACGACTATGGCGAGCAGTTGCATGCCAGCGCGTCGGACATCGATGCGTATTCGCTCACCGGCAACGTCCACTGCATCACAGCCAATCGTCTGTCGTACTGGCTCGACCTCCGTGGGCCCAGCATTGCCGTCGACACGGCATGCTCGTCATCGTTGGTGGCGCTCCATCTGGCGTGCCAGAGCCTGAGAAACCGTGACAGCGACATGGCTGTAGCCGGGGGCGTCAACATCGTCCTCTCTCCCCATTCGAGCGTGGCGCTCGCCAAATGGGGGTTGATGGCACCGGATGGGTGGTGCAAGACCTTCGATGCCAGTGCCGACGGGTTCGTCCGCAGCGAAGGATGCGGTGTTGTTGTGCTCAAGCGGTTGTCGGATGCCATCGCTGACAACGACCCGATTGCCGCCGTGATCCGGGGTTCGGCGGTGAACCAGGATGGTCGTTCTACCGCCATGACCGCCCCCAACGGCTTGGCCCAGCAAGACGTGGTCCGGCGGGCCCTTCGCAATGCGCAGGTGCGAGCGGAGCAGATCGGCTGCATCGAGGCACATGGAACAGGAACCATTCTTGGCGACCCGATCGAGGTCGAAGCGCTTGCGGCGGTGATCGGAGCTCCGGGCAATGGCGCACTACCTGTGGCACTGACCGCGGTCAAGACCAACATCGGCCATCTCGAGGCAGCGGCTGGCATGGCGGGGCTCATCAAGACGGTGCTGTGCTTGCAGCACGAGGAGATCCCGCCCGTCCTGCATTTCCGCCGACTCAACCCCCACATCTCGCTCGAAGACACTCGATTCTTCATCCCGACGACGCCGCACCCGTGGCCATCCGGCGAGCTGCGGCGCCTGGCCGGGATCAGCTCGTTCGGTTTCGGGGGGACCAACGCCCACGTCGTGGTGGAAGAGGCACCGAAACTGCCGCACGTGCCGTCGGGCGCCGGACCGTTCATCCTGACCGTGTCGGCGGAGACGCCCATTGCGCTGTCGGCTGCCGCAGCCGGCCTGGTAGCCCATCTCGCGTTGACGCCGGATGCGTCGGTGGGAGACGTGTGCGCCACTGCGGCACTGCGTCGTACGCATCACGTCGAGCGCCTCAGCGTGGTGGGAGCCACACGCACGGACCTGATCGAACGCCTCGAGATGGTCGTGGGAGGCGATCTCCGCCCGGGCATCTCGGTCGGTCGGCGCCACGGTGGTGATCGTCGACGCATCGCCTTCGTCTGTTCGGGACAGGGGCCCCAATGGTGGGCGATGGGGCGCGAGTTGCTGGCCTCGACTCCCGTGTTCGCCGCCGTGTTGCAGCGCTGCGACGTGCTCCTTCGCCAACACGTGGACTGGTCTTTGCTCGAACAGTTCCAGAGCCCCGAGTCGGACTCCCGACTGGACTCCACCGAAGTGGCCCAGCCGGCATTGTTCGCGCTCCAGGTGGGTCTCGCTGCGCTGTGGCGCAGTTGGGGCATCACCCCGGACGTGGTCTTGGGGCACAGCGTGGGTGAAGTGGCCGCTGCTCACCTGGCAGGTGCGTTGACTATCGAGGACGCAGTGCGCGTGATCGCCCATCGTGGTCGACTCATGCAGGAGGCCACGGGCAACGGCTCGATGGCCTCAGTTGAGTGGCCGGCCGCCGAGGTCCAAACCGCGATTTCCCCGTTTGGTGACCGGCTTTCCGTGGCGGCCGTCAACGCGCCGTCCGCTACGGTCATCTCGGGCGAGAACACCGCCATGGCTGATGCTGTCGCTGCGTTGCGGGGGCTCGGCGCCACCGTCCGGCCGTTGGCTGTCAACTACGCGTTCCACAGCCACCAGATGGTGCCCCACGCCCGAGACCTCGGTGCTGCGCTGCACGACTTGGAGCCGGTCACGACGTCCGTCCGATTCGTCTCCACCGTCACCGGATCGATCACCGAGGGAACTGAGCTCCACGGCGACTACTGGGCCGCCAACGTCCGTGAGCCGGTGCGCTTCTCGGCCGCGGTGGACGCCGCCTCGGCAGCGGGGTGCACCGTGTTCATAGAGTTGGGCCCGCATCCGGTGCTCGGCTCCGCCATTGGCGAGACTTTGGTATCCGACGATTCGGAGCTGGTCGTTGTTGCGTCGCTGCGTAGAGGCCGACCCGAGCTGGAGACGCTGTTGGGTTCGCTGGGGCAGTTGCACGTTGGGGGGGCGGTGGTCGACTGGGCCGCGGTGATGCCGGGCCGGCGACGGGTGGAGGCATTGCCGACCTATCCGTGGCAGCGTCAGCGTCACTGGATCCAACAGGGTCGCCGTGCACTGGTGACCGACGCAACCAACGCACCGAGCGGTGGTCGCGATGCGACGCACCATCCGCTGCTCGGTCGGCGCGTCCGGTCCGCAACGATTCCCGGGTACCTGTACGAGTCGCTGCTGAGCAGCACCAGCCCCTCGTTCCTGGATGACCATCGCATAGGCGACCACATATTGGCCCCCGCCACTGCCTTCTTCGAGCTTGGGGTGGCGGGGTTCACCGCCGCCACTTCTTGCGTACCGTCCCGTGTCGCGGACGTGGAGCTGTTGGCCGCACTGATGCTGGGGCCCGACCGCGACCCGGTCACCGTGCAGGTGCATCTGACGGGTGACGCCGAGTCGATGACGTTCACCGTGTCGAGCTCAACCGACGGGGAGGCATGGTTGGTGCATGCCACGGGACGGGTCTCGGCACTTGCCCACGAGTCCGATGCAGTACCTCAAGGATCGACCAGCGACGGGTCCGAAGCGCTCCAAGCCATCCGGCTTCGCTGCGTGCAGGAGACATCGGGCGATGATCTGTACGCAGACATGTTCGCCCGCGATGTCCGGTTTGGTGCGACGTTTCGCAGCGTGCAGCGCGTCTGGAGCGCAGCGGGCGAGGCGCTCGGAAGGATCGTTGCACCCTCATCGGTGGTGACAGAGGCGAACGGGTACGCGTTTCACCCTGCGCTGCTCGACGCCACCATCCATCCGATCGCCACGCTGCTTCCCGCGGGCGGCACCACGTACGTGCCCATTGCACTTGCCGAGCTCCGGCTCCATCATCAACCGACGGATCAGATGTGGTCCCATGTCCGCATCGTGGGCGATGTCGATGGTCCCACTGTCGCCGCCGACATCACGATCATGGGAGACGATGGATCGTGTGTGGCGGAGCTCATTGGACTGCGCGTCGTCGGCACGGACGCCGATGCATTTGTCGCTTTTCTGGGGCAGTCGATCGGCGCGCCAGCCGATGTTGCTGATGCACCGTCGCTGTTCCAACTCGATTGGGACAGTGGTGACGACGCAGTGCCTGCGAGCCCCTCGGTGCTTGCGGATGGACCCTGGCTGATCATCGAGGACCGTGGAGGCGTGGGCGCTGCGCTCAGCCAACGGCTCAGAGCGGCCCAGCGCACTTGCACGCTGATACCTGCTGAGGCCGAGCTGACCGAGGCGGCAGTTCGGCAGTGGCTGCGTACCCGTGAAGCGTGCGAGGTGGTGTTCCTACGAGGTCTCGATACACAGCGGCTGGGGGACTCGACCGATGACAGCGTCGCTGGTCAGCAGCGGGGCTTGGGAGGTGCGTTGGCGGTCACCCAGGCCCTGTTGGATGCATCCGCTCGCCTGTGGCTCGTGAGCCGCGGGGCGCAGGCTGTGGGAGGGCCGGCAACGGCACCCGAGCAGGCAACGCTGTCAGGCCTCGGTGCCACGATCACGGCCGAGCGTCCCCAGCTCGTATGTGTCCGTATAGACCTCGACCCTGCCCACTCCGTCGACGAATGTGTGCGTACGTTGACCGAAGCCCTCGGCGCCCGCGACGGTGCCTTGTCGGTGGCGCTGCGGGGTGCCCAGCGCTTGGTGGCAAGGCTGGTGCCGCTGGCCATCACGGCGGTTGGGCAGCAACTGCCCTCCCATCTGGTCTCGTCGAGCAGTGGTGTGCTCGACGCGTTGACATTGGCCCCGTTGCAACGCCGTCACCCTGCGGCTGGTGAGGTGGAGATCCTCGTCGAGGTGAGCGGCCTCAACTTCCGCGACGTGCTCGTGGCCCTCGATCTGTACCCGGACAAAGCCTCCACCTTCGGCGACGAGTGCAGCGGTGTGGTCGTGGAGGTCGGACCCGGTGTCGAGCACCTGCGGGTCGGCGACCGGGTCCTGGCGATGGGGTCTCCAGCCTTCGCCACGCACGTCACCACCAATGCCGACCTGGCCACCGTGGTGCCACACGGGTTGAACATGGAGCAAGCAGCCACCATCCCCATTGCGTTCCTCACGGCCCAGTACGCCTTGATGCAGTTGGGCAAGCTTCGCGCCGGCGAAACGGTGCTCATCCACGCCGCCGCAGGAGGTGTGGGCATGGCGGCGGTGCAGATAGCGCTCCGTTGTGGGGCGGTGGTGCTGGCCACGGCGGGTAACTCGGAGAAGCGAGCGGCGTTGCGTGCCCTCGGGGTGCATCACGTGTTTGATTCTCGTTCCCTCGCTTTCGGTCAGGGTGTTTTGGATGCGACCGGGGGCCGAGGCGTCGATGTCGTGCTCAACTCGCTCACCGGCGAGTTCATCGACCGCAGCATCGGTGCGCTGGCGCAAGGCGGCCGGTTTGTGGAGATCGGTCGGCGAGACATCTGGGACCACGCCCGTATGACAGACGAGCGCCCTGACGTGGACTATCACGTGGTGTTCCTCGGGGACCTGTCCGTGGGTGACCCGCCGGCGATCCAGGCGTTGTTGCAGGATCTGATGCCCAGGTTCGGCACCGGCGAACTGAGTGCGCTGCCATGCACGGTGTTCGACGTCGACCAGGTAACGGACGCGTTCCGCTACATGGC
>JANYHQ010000397.1 GCA_025358985.1 Acidimicrobiales bacterium | reverse complement strand
TGGTGAGCGAGATGTCGGGCCGGTCCACATTGGAACTCAAAGCAGTGGAGTTGGGCTTGGACTTGGCGGGGGCCAACCTGGGCGCCGTACTCGATGAGTTGAAGGCCAAGGAGTACGAGGGGTATCACTTCGAGGTGGCTGACGCGTCGCTGGAGTTGTTGCTACGCAGAGCCACCGGATGGGCTCAGCCCTATTTCCGGCTGGAGAGTTACCGCGTCATCACCGAGGAACTCGATGGTGGCCGTACCAATTGCGAGGCCACGGTGAAGGTACTGCTACCCGATGTGGCGGGTGTGCCTGATGCTGAGCGTCGGGTGGCGGTGGCTGAGGGCAACGGCCCGGTGAACGCCCTTGACTCAGCATTTCGCCTGGCGGTATTGGAACGATTCCCAGTATTGGCATCGGTCCATCTCACCGATTACAAGGTGCGGGTGTTGGACACCAGCGAGGGGACAGGGGCGCGCATCCGGGTGCTCATCGACTCCACTGACGGCGAGCGCAGTTGGTCCACCATCGGGGTCAGCGAAAACGTCATCGACGCGTCGTGGTTGGCACTACAGGACTCGCTGGTGTTTGCCTTGTTGCATGCGTCCGACCGCCGGTAACCTACGGGCAGCGGTAGGGGATGGCCTCGAAGCTCACCGTATAGCGCAGGCCTCGGGGGACGGGCAACGAGCGTGACGTTGACAGAGTGAATGTGTCATAGGAGCTGGTGTCGTAACTACCCAGTCGACCCTGTAGACACTGCGGCACTCTGATAATATGCGCGCTGTGTTGTGTAGCAACGATGAAGCGGTGCGCCACGGGGTCGGCCCCCACCCGGAACATCATGGGCCGGGGCCGCAGCAGTAGCGCTCGTAGCGAGCCCAGAAGGCCCGGGGCCAGTCCATCGAAGTGGGCCACCACCATCTCGTCCCCCGCGCTCACCGGCACCGTCACCGGCCTTCCCTGTTCGGCCGAAATCGACCCCAGGTTCCGGCCTCGGCCACAACGGCTGGCAGCGTTGCGCAGAAACAGATTCCAGTCGCTGCCGAACTCCACCATGGAGTAGTGGCACAACATCTCCAGGTTGGCTGACGGTGATTGGAACCGGGGGATGCGCCCGTCGAGTGCCACTGATTGATGCAGGATCGCCTGCGGTCCTGCCGAGGATGCCAGCGCCGCCGCGTTGAGGTGATCAAGGCGGTCGGTGTATGCCATATATGTTTGGAAAACGGGAAGCGGATGCCAGTTGAGCCGATACACCCAGGCCACCGAGGCGTCCCACGGTTCTATGTGTACTGACTTGTTGCCGATGCGCTCGATCATGGTGGGTGGCACCTTCATCACCGTTGGTTGAGCAGTGTGGCCCCACGCCACTAGGCGCGTGCGTCGCGATTGCAATGTGGTCATGTCCACCAGATAGCGAACCGATCGCACCCCCTTCACCGGGCTCACAAAGGGCACTCCGCCCACGGCATTCACCGACAGCGCCATCACCACCATGGCGCCGCACAATGGCGCAGCTAGAACGATGCTCGTCGCCCGTGCGCGTCCAGTGGTTCCCCGGGAGGTGCGCACTACCCCGAGCGTAATTCCGAGGGCAATGAACAGCGCCACCAGACGTTGCATATGGCCGCCGTCAGAGCGCAGGAATGCCTGCTTCACCGCCAACAGCACCATCGACGCGGTGAACGCGAAGGCCACGGCCCGACGCCGCCACGGCAGGGTCCAAGTGGCGGCCACCAACAGCGCACTGACAGCCGCCATCGCCACCATGGTGGCAAGCGCCCACCAGTGACGACCGTTGTCGGCCCCCATGGCGGCGTTGTGGCCCAGCACCACATCTATGGAGGAGCGTATCCACGGCCCCAATGACCCAATGGGCTGGCCCAGCACTACCCACATCCCTACCAGGGTCAGAGTCAGCGTCCCTACCGTGATGAGCACCAGGGTCCCCGTTCGTGGCGCACCCTCGTCGTCGGCTATCCCTGCCCCCACCACGTACAGCAGGAGGGCCACGGCCCCCACCACGCCCACAGATCG
>JANYHQ010000375.1 GCA_025358985.1 Acidimicrobiales bacterium | reverse complement strand
CCACCAGGTTGACGCCTGACCCGTCCGTACGCGTGCGTATCACTGCCTCCATTGCGGCACCGCTGGAGATGGAGAATCCGAACTTCACATCCTCATGGCCGGTGGCTATGTACTCGTGTGTGTGCGCCTCCACCCCCGGGGTCAGTCGCAGTAAGACCTTGGGAATGCCGTAACCGAATCCTGCCAATCGTTTCAGCCGATTGAGTTCGTCGAAGCTGTCCACCACTATGCGTCCGATACCGCGCTCCAAGGCGTAGGTGAGTTCCTGAGTGGACTTGTTGTTGCCGTGCATGACCAACTTCTCAGGTGGCACACCAGCGCGCATGGCCACGAACGCCTCCCCGGCTGAAGCCACATCGAGGTGCATGCCCTCATCGTGAGCCAGTTTGGCCATGGCTGCGCACAGGAACGCCTTGGTGGCGTAGGCCACGCCGTCGCCGAAGGCGTACACCGCACTCTGGCACCGTTGGCGTAGATGGAATTCGTCGTATACGAATAGGGGCGTGCCAAATTCGTCGGCCAGTTCCACCAGGTCCCGACCGCCCACCAGTAAACGCCCTTCCTCGGTGAAGCTGGCCGTGCTGGGCAAGAGATGGTCGGAGATTGGGGCGGCCATGATCAGTTCGCTTCCTGGCTGGTGAGTTCATCGGTGAGTTCATCCATACGCTCCGGTGCGCCCACGCCGAGTAGATCGAGTCCAATGACGAGCCCGATGCGCGCCGCCTCCACCAACCATAAGCGCGCTTGACACAATTCAGCGGGGACGTCTTCGCGAAGAATGGGGCAGTCGTGGTAGAAGCCCTGGACGGCAGCGGCCAACTGACGGAGCCACGTAGTTACTTTGTGCGGCGCCCGTTCGATGCTGGCCATGGTGAGCGCAGCCCACAGTTCATGGAGGAGGCGGGCCAGTTCCAACTCCCGGTCATGACTGAGCAGGTTGAGATCCACCGCCGCAACGTCCACACGAGCGATGCCTCGCTCCACCGCCTTGCGCATGATTCCGTGCACCCGAGCATGGGCGTACTGCACATAGAAGACAGGGTTGTCCATCGAGGTACTGGCCACCACAGCCAGATCCACCTTCTGACGTGTATCGATGGATTGAAGTAGGAACGTGAGCTTGGCCGCATCGGGACCCACCTCGTCGATGATCTCGGCCAATTCGATGATGTCACCGGTGCGTTTGGACAGCTTTACTTCCACCCCATCGCGCAGCAGTACGCAGTTCTGCCCAATGAGGATCTCCAAATCGCCCCGATCGCGACCCAGACACTCCACGGCCGCCATCATCCTGGCCACATAGCCATGATGATCTGACCCGAGGATGTCGATGAGGAGATCGCCCCTACTGAACTTGTCCTGATGAAACGCAATATCGGGCGTGAAGTACGTGTACTGACCATCGGCTTTGATCAACACCCGGTCCTTGTCGTCGCCGAAGTCGGTGGTGCGCAACCACGTGGCCCCGTCGAGTTCGTACGTATGACCGGTGGCGCGTAACGCCGCCAGAGTGGTTTCCACCATGCCGCTCTCGGCCACCGCCGTTTCGCTGGTCCAGGTGTCGAACTCCACGTTCATCCGACCAAGCGTTGTGCGCTGATAGTCGAGCGCCTTGGCGCGACCCCACTCCACCGGGTCCACGCCCATTGGCATCTCTGCGGCCCAGTCGATGATGTACTGACCGTGGTACCCACCTTCGGGTACTTCTGTGCCCTGCTGGCGGGCCAAAAGTGAGGCGCCGTATGTCTGCATCTGGACGCCGCGATCGTTGACATAGAACTCGCGGTGCACTTCGTGTCCGGTGCGCGCCAGAACCCGGCTGAGGGCGTCGCCGTATGCGGCCCAGCGGGCATGGCCGGCGTGCAACGGACCGGTGGGGTTGGCGCTGACGTATTCCACGTTGACATGGGCGCCGTGGCCTATATCGGGGCGGGCGTAGTGCTGTGTTCCGAGCCTGATGACATCGGCCAACACCTCGTGCAACCACGAGTTGGCCAGATGGAAGTTGAGAAAACCTGGCCCGGCGATGTCCACCTTCGTTACATGCGGAGGCAGATGCTGGCCCAGATGAGCCGCCAGAGCACCCGCCAGTTCACGAGGGTTGCGCCCAGCCGCCTTGGCCGCCGCCAGTGCCGCGTTGGAGGACCAATCACCGTGTTCGCGTCGCGCCGGTTGTTCCAGACTGATGGTGGACGGGGCCAACAACCCAATGGCCGAGAAGGCGTCGGTGATGGACTGGGTGAGCGCATTCTTGAGGGCGGGCGACATGGCGACCTCGATGTTACGGGAGCACACCCGAGTTCGAGTCCAGCAATTCAAGGGTCATGACAATGGGGCTTCGGTGCTCGTCCGAGGATGACTAGAGTCACTGGCCTATTCCGCCCTCGTAGCTCAGGGGATAGAGCACCGCCCTCCGGAGGCGGTGGCGCAGGTTCGAATCCTGCCGAGGGCACAGCGAAGTGAGCGCGGCCGGTTCTTTCGAACCACTTTCGCCAGAGTCAGCGTTCGACGGTGATCCAAAACACCTCAACGACACCGCCAACGAATTGTCTAGTAATCGAGAACAGTTTTTGATGGACGAACTGAGCTTCAGGCGTTCAGTCGATTGTGTCGCGCCAGCGACCGCGCTTGCTCATAGTCTGCCGAGTCCGGGCGAAAGGCTCGAGTTGCGCTAGCCAGGTAGTCATCGATCCATATCTTTGGTTCCCCAGTCCCATGACCTTCGCTTGCTAGTAAGGCGATCTCACGAAGCGTATTCGCATAATCCCTGCTGCCCGATCCAAGAAGTCGTATTCGTATATCCCGAATACGAAGAAATTCCTCCCAAGCTTCCGTCGTCGTTATGGTCTCCGCCCTCAAAGCCGACTTGACTGAGTTGTGCCACGACATCACGGTCTCCGGATGATCCACCCCCAGCAGCAAGCTACGGTCATTTAGGATCACCTTGTGCATGTTTGTGGCGGCTACCCAATCTCCAGTATCGCCAAGTAGAACGGCGAGGTTGTTCCGAGCCTGAAGCGTCTCGCGATGGAACCAACCAAGACGTTCACCGGCGAAGGTATATAGAGTCTGACGATCGCCAAGTAGATTTGACAGCGCGTGATACGAAGGGCTTCGGCTCAGGATTACGGAGCTCCTGCGAACTTCCAGCAAACAGTTAAGCGATTGAATGGCGTCGAGGCATCTCGGCGTTCGCTCCAGGGGTCTCGCAGTCACTGCGACTTCGAGATGCTGGATCGCCTTGTCAAGCTCACCGACCGCCCAGAACGCCACGCAC
>JANYHQ010000291.1 GCA_025358985.1 Acidimicrobiales bacterium | reverse complement strand
GGCGCCCCCCCCGATGATCCAGCCAATGCGTGAATTGCTATGGATGAGCAGCGCACCGGCCACCACACTGGCCACCACCAACAAGATGTAGCCAACGCCGAGGTACGGGACTTCCTTGAGCTTGGTTTGCAACTCCAAAAGGTGGATGAGCGCAATGCCACCCAGCGCAACAACAGCGGCCGCCCGGGGAACGTGATGGGAATTGGAAGTGGTCATGGGGCGACTATGAACGGTGCTTCTGTGTGCCCGCTGTGAGATGGCCGATGTCACAGTGCAGACTGCCTGCCCATCACACCACGCAGAACTCATTGCCTTCAGGGTCGGCCATCACGACGTGATCGAGCGTTCCCGCGTGAGTGCCACGATCGAGGACACGTCCTCCCTCATAAAGGAGCACTCCAACCAGCGCCTCAATTCGTTCTTCGCGTATGAGCGGAGCTATGTGTCTCCCACCCGAGACCTTCAGGTCGAAGTGCACTCGATTCTTGGTGACTTTTCCCTCTGGCACCTTGAGAAATCCGACCGTTGGTAGTACCCCGTTCGGATCAACGGATTGAAGCTCCGCCATCCGGTGGACCTGAGGTGTGGCGGATTGCGCGCGACTGTGGCGTGTAGTTGGTGGGTAGGCGCCACAGTCGAGCGTATGGCGCCACACCTTGACGGTTGATGCCTTGTCCACCGGGTATGGCCGGGGTCTCGCAAGCGCGTACTGCGGGAATATCATCACGACGAAGCCTGACATGGGCCTGCGCTCGTCCGCTTCGCTTCCGTGCTCGGCGTCTTCGCTGTTCCTACGTCACGACGAAGCCTCAGGGCCTGGCAATACGTCGGTTTCATTGGTGAAATGGTGGGCCCAACGCTGCGGATCAAGCTGACGCACGAGCGGAATGGCACGCAACTCGAGCACGGCCACGAACAGCAGTGCCGTAAGTGATGCCAACACGAATCGTGCGCCTCCCGCAGTGATGCCGACGGCCGCAATGGCCCATATGGCGGCGGCTGTGGTGAGGCCCCGGACGTGGCCGTGCGGGTCGCGCAGCACAATGCCGGCACCGATGAATCCAATACCGGTGACGATGCCTGCGATGAGCTTTTCGGCGGTGGCGGGAAAAGCATCAACGGCAATGGCAGTGAGCGCCGCCGAACCGGCGCATACCAGGGCAAACGTGCGGGCCCCGGCTGGGTGCCCTCGCACTTCGCGTTCCCATCCCACCCCGAAACCCAGGGCGGCGGCGAGGGCGATGCGCCCGAACAGCGCAAGATCGTGGAGCCACATGGCCAAGAGTCTGGCCGACGACAGCACCGATCAGGCGTGATGGGCCGTACTCGGTGGTGAATCAACCAGGTGGTAGAGCCATACCAGTGACGGCACCACAATGATGATGGCGGCGATGCCAACTCCCAACAATGCCCGGATGGTGGCATCGGCGCCTGCACCCGCCGTGAGGCTCAGTTCATCCACCAATATCCATGGATACTGTGCTGCGCCCCAACCCGCCAACACCGATGCCACTGCGGCCGCGGCAGCCAAGCGGGCCCAAGGAAAGCGACGCGTCCACAGCGCATACAAACTCACCACACCCCCCAACGCAGAAGCCACGATGAACACGAGCCCGCGCCCTACTAGACCATCAAACAGGGTGGGTGCGTCATGGCGAAGGACAAAGATCCCACCGAACGCCATGATACCGGTGAGTGCCCCTACTCGCATCACGCGACGACGCAGCAGTTCAACCAACTCGACCTCTGCCGTGCGGTGAGCATCAGACACCAGGAACACTCCGGCAAGGTATGCGCACGTACCAACCGCGAGTATGCCACCGAGGAACGACGATGGCCCGGTCCACGATCGCCAGACGTCACCCTGTCCGGCGGCAGGAACCCGGCCGGAGGCCACCGCCCCTGCCACCGTGCCCAGAAAGAACGGGGTGATCACCGATGACAGAGCAAATACCGCTCCGAAGATACGGGCCTCGGCCAACGTGCCGGTGACCTTGCGGAAAGCGAAACTGGACCCACGTAGGGTGATCCCTACGGCAGCGGCCGCCAGCGGAACCGTAAGTGTAGTGACGATGGCCCCAAATGCACGTGGAAATCCCGTCCACAGAAACACCAGTACGAAGATGAGCCACACATGGTTGGCTTCCCACACGGGACCGATGCTGTGATCGATGAGCGAACGCATGGGTCCGCCGCGCCGAGCGTCACCGGCTGTGAGATCCCAGAGTCCGGAACCAAAGTCGGCCCCGCCGAACAGGCCGTAGGCCATGATGCCGATGAACACCAGTGCGGCGACGGCCTGAACGGCGGTCATCGGCGTCAGTTCCCCGGGCCGTACGGCGTGGGTAGGTCGAGGTCCACGCCGGCCCGCCAGCGCCGCGCCATCGACAATAGTATGCGTACTGCAATTACTGTCATGGCGGTGTAGAGCACCAACACCAACGAATACGACACCCACAATCCGCTGGAGTGACTTGCGGCCTCCGGTACCCGCATCACCCGGTACACAATCCATGGTTGGCGGCCCAGTTCCGTGGTCATCCACCCTGCCTCCAGCGCAATGACCGCGGCGGGGCCGGCCAGAACCGCCGCCCGCAGTACCCATCGTCGCGCCAACACGTCAATACCCTTGCGCTTGGCCACCCAGAACAGGAGTGCGAACGCCGCCAACGACGTGCCGATACCCACCATGATTTGAAACGCCAGATGCACCACCGATGCCCGTGGCCGGTCCTTGGGAGCAAACTCATTGAGCCCAGGGACGGTACCGTTCAGCGAGTTGGTGGCCACCACTGAACCGAGCAGCGGAATCTCGAAACCAGCACGCACCTTTGCGTTGATGAGGACACCACCGATGATGAGCGGCGCCCTGGCGCGCGACTCCGTATTGAGCTCGATGGCCGC
>JANYHQ010000260.1 GCA_025358985.1 Acidimicrobiales bacterium | reverse complement strand
CGGCCGGCACGGGTGCAGGCGCTGACATGGTGACTTCAGGCGGTGGGGCGACTGCGACACTCACGTGAACACACTCCTTGATCGGCTACGGGAAACAGCGGGGGTCGGTGTCATGCGAGTTTGCGGGCGTGGCGGATACGTGGATCGAGGACGCCGTACATGAGGTCAACGATGGTGGTGGTGACGATGAATACGAAGGTGATCATCATCACTCCCGAGAGCACTACCGGGATGTCACGCTGGAACAGTGACTGAATCACCTTCCGGCCAAGGCCGTCGATGGAGAACAGTTGCTCCACGATGAAAGCATTGCCGATAAGGCCGCCAATGGTGATGCCGCCCAGCGTCAGCAACGTGAAACTCGACGGCCGCAGGGCGTGACGCAGCAAAATGTAACGGTCGCTGAGCCCCTTGGATTTGGCCAGAGTGACAAAATCCTCTTGCAGGCTGGTGACCATGTCGGTGCGTAGCGTTCTCTGGAACGTGGCCGTCAACCCCAAGGCCAGCGTCAACGAGGGGAGGAAAAATGACTTGATGGACTTCAACGGATTGTCGAAGAACGGCACCGTCTGCCCGGCCGGAAACCAGCGCAGCTTGAGGGCGAACACAAAAATCAACAAGATGCCCACTACGAACCCGGGCAGCGATAGCAACCCAAAGCTGAAGACGCCGATGGAGCGGTCTGTGCGGGTCCCCTGACGGTAGGCGGCAATGATGCCGAGGGGCACCGACAGCAGCAGGGCGATCAGCATCGCCATCACCACCAGTTGGACCGACGCGGGTATGCCCGTCTTCATATATGACCATACGGATTGGCGGCTGTAAAACGTGGTGCCCAGGTCGCCCCGGATGAGTTTGGTGAACCACGAGAAGTACTGAACAAAGAACGGCCGGTTCAACCCCAGTTCCTTGGTGAGCCGTTTTGCATTGTCATCGGTGTAATTGGTACCGAGCAGTCCAGTGACAATGGAGTTGTTGGACCCAATGAGACGGATGGACCAGAACGTGAGGAAGCTCACTGCCACCATCAACAACGGAGCAAGTGCGATACGTCGCCATATGTAGCTCAATGAACCTGACCAACCGTTTCTGTTTGGATGTGTGCGTCAAACTGCCACAAGGTCAACACCATCAGCGAACTGACGATGTTGACCTTGTTGCCACAGGGTGGAATCAGCCCTTGCTGAGCGCCGCCATGTCCACGATGAGGCCCGTGGGGAAATCCTGCGTGGGCGAGCCGGTGGGCGTCTTCTGGCCACTGACTCCGCCACACTTGAGACAGGAACCTACGCCCCAGGTGGTGCGCCAGCGCCACAAGTCATAGGCCTGATCAGCAAAGGTGGCGTTGATGTTCTCCGCCGCCTTCTTACGCACGGCGGGATCGGAGTTGGTACGGATCAGATCGAAGGCGGCATCGATGGTGGGATCCACGATGCGGTTGAAGTTGATGGCGATGGTCTTGCCATCGAACACGAACTTGCCCGCGGCGTCACGGGTGGCCAACTCGCTGTGCCACCACACCCGCTGCTGATCCGGGTCGAAACCACCATGGTTGCGCCACTGGAACCACTGGAACGCGCCCACCAAAGCAGTACCGATGTACTTCTGCTGCTCGATGTTCACCGTCTTCACCGTGAAACCAACTGCTTCCATCATCTGCTTCTGGATGGCTGCGGTTTGGATGTTGTCCGGCACTGTGGTGGTACCCAGCGTGAATTCAACAGGGCCACCGCCCAGCTCGGCCTTGCACTTGGCAAAGGCCTCCTTGGCCTTGTCCGGGTTGTACGTGGGGAAGCCAGACTTGGGCAGGTAGCCAAGGGCGCCCTGGGCAAATGGACCATCGGCCTTCAGCGCACCGGGAGCCCGCAGCTTGATGAGCGTGTCAACGTCCTGGCCGTAAGCGGCGGCCACACGGCAATTCTTGTTGCTGAACGGCAACAGACCCACGTTGAGCATGTCGTAGCTGACCTCACCGAATGTGGGGCTGCCCTCGTTGTACTTGATCTTGCCGGCCTTGGCCAGATCCTTCAGGTCGTTGAGGGTGAGCACATTGGACGTTTGGATGAAGTCGAGCTGGCCCGACTGCAGCTGAGCCTGACGAGCCGACTCGTCCGGGATGGGCCGGTACTCGATCTCGTCGAGGATGGCAGGCGTACGCCAGAAGTCGGGGTTCTTGACCACGGTGAGGTGATCGCCCACCACCCACTCCTTGAACTTGAACGCACCCGTGCCGATTGGCTTGTTGCGATCGCCAGCCTTGATCTGAGCCGGGGCCATCATGTACGTCTGGCCGCTGGCCAGGTACGACGGCAGCGACACCCATTTGGCCGGCAGGTTCACGGTAACCGTCATGGCGCCATCGGACACCACGCCGGTGATGAGCTTGCCGGACTTGCACAGCTGCCCGTAGCCATTGAGGGCAAACCATGCCGCCAACGTGACCGAACCACAGGCGAAGTCATCGATGTTCAACTTGACGGCGTCAGCGTTGAGGGCCTCACCGTTGTGGAACTTGATACCCGGATGGATCTTGATGGTGTACGACTTGTAGTCAGGGCTATTGGTGATGGAGTCTGCCAACCAGGGAGTAACCACACCCTTGGAGTCAACCGACAACAGGCGCTCCGCCATGGAGGTGAACACCTGGTAGCAGGCAATGGCACAGTTCGACGAACTGGGGAGGTAGCCCTCGGAGGACTCAGCCTCGAGGCCGAACACCACCTTGCCGCCCTTCGCGCCAGAGGGCGCAGGCGCCGCAGTGGGTGCCGGCGCGGCAACCGCACCAGTGGTGGCGGTGACCTTCTTGGTGGTCTTGGTTGGCTTCTTCTTCTTGGTCGCTGCGGTGGCGCCCATTGGGGCCACCATGGCCACCAACAGACAGGCCGCAGTGAGGCCAATCAGCCTCGATCGTTGCTTCATTCGAACTCCCCTGACAGGTTTGGGCCGATAACCGCGGACGCGTTCACCGGAGAAATCTGGGCGATGTTGTCTGTGACCCGAGTCACCCAGGGGCCACCTTAGCGAGTCGTGGGTCACAGATTCAAAGATCCAGGGGTTTTGCTTGTGAACCTGACCGATTTTTGAACCAGAACGCCATTGGAGAGTGGTTCAACCCTTGATAGGCACCCATGTCGCCAACCACACCTATGGAAATCCTGGGTGGCCGCACCCCTGGCCTTGCCGTCACCACTGCCGTTTTCTCGTCCCTGCTGGGGGTATCGACGTGGGGTAAGTTCCGCCCCGATGGTCGACCTGCCCCCCCGCCGTCGGTCCCCGATGGGCGCCGTTGCGGGTCAGTGGCGCAGCGCATTGCTGGGCACCGAACCCATCAGCGTCGTTGGCCCCGGGCTGGTGTTGGTGGCCACCGCCGCCGCCCTAGCATTTGCCGTGCACCGAGCCGCTGACGTGGTTTCGGCGCTGGTGGTGGCAGTGTTGGTGGGAGCGTTGTTGGCCAATGCCGGATTGATTCCAGCGCGCTGCCAACCGGGCCTGAGTTGGGCGGCCCGTAAGTTGCTGCGCCTCGGTGTGGTGCTGCTGGGATTTCGGCTGACGTTGTCACAAATACGCGACCTGGGCCCTAAGGGGCTTGGGTTGGTGGTGGTGGTGGTGACGCTCACGTTCTTCGGTACGCAATGGCTGGGCGGGCGGTTGGGGCTGTCCGGGCCGATGTCATTGCTGGTAGCCACCGGCTTCTCCATTTGTGGTGCCTCTGCAGTGGCAGCCATGAGGGGAGTCACTCCAGAAGCCGACGATGAAGACGTCGCCTACGCCATTGCGCTGGTGACCTTGTGTGGCACCCTGGCCATCTTTGTGTTGCCGCCGCTCGGCCACGCCATCGGGTTTCGTCACGAGACGCTCGGGTCATGGATTGGGGCCAGTGTCCACGACGTGGCCCAGACGGTAGCGGCCGCAGGATCCACGGGGGATGACGCAGTGAAAACGGCAGCCATCGTAGTGAAGCTCACCCGGGTGGTGCTCCTGGCGCCGTTGGTGGCTGGCATGAGTTTATGGCGGCGCCGTAGCCGCCAAGCCCCGGCGGCTGGCACCAAACGCCCACCGGTGATTCCACTCTTTGTGGTGGGATTTCTGCTGGCCATCGTGATGCGGACGCTGAACGTGCTCCCGCAGCGTTCGTTGGACGACATCAAGACGGTGGAGACGTTGTTGTTTGCTGCGGCCATGGTGGGCTTGGGGGCAGGAG
>JANYHQ010000258.1 GCA_025358985.1 Acidimicrobiales bacterium | reverse complement strand
CGTGCTCGGCGATTCGCTCACGCGCTCGAGTATCCGACACATCACGTCCACCAGCAACTATCTATCGAGGCGACAGCTGCTGATGAGTGTTGCTAACCGCAGATGGACGTCGCTGAACGCGCGGGAAATTCGTGGGATGGACCCCCAAAATGCACAACCCGCACCAGCACTGGGTTGTCCTGCATATCTCTAACTACATGCTCGTAGATCCTCTTGGTCCGCATCCGATCGTGGTCACCGGCTCGGCCAACTTCTCCGAGGCGACCGGTGACGCCAACGGCACCCTCACATTCACCAGTTCCACCGGTGACACCTAATTACTCCGACCCATCCGGCCAGCACCGTCGGGGGGGTCAACTGACCGCTTCATACAACGCGGCGATGAGTGCGGCGCTGGTGGGCGATCCGATGATGCCGTCGCTCATACGGTTCATCATGTAGGCGAGCGTCATCCTGCGCGTCGTGTCCACAATGATCATCGATCCGCCGTAGCCGCCCCAGAAGCAGATGCCCGGATCATCGGGGAGGTACGGCAGTGTGGCGGGCTCTGGTAGGCCGTAGCCGATACCGAAGCGCAGGGGGATGCCCAGCACCAAGTCGACGCCGTTGGATTGCTCGTCGAAGATCACCTTGATGGTGTCGGGCGACAGCAACTGCACGCCATTGGCACTGCCACCGTTGGCCACCACCGACTGCACCAGCGCTACCGACCGAGCGTTGCCGTGGCCGTTGGCGGCGCCGATCTCGGCTCGTCTCCACGCTTCGGTGTTGGCTGCTGACGCTTCTGCCACCGGGCCGGTGAAGGTCTTCAGCGAAGGGCCGTCGGGGTCCAGCGCACTGAAGTCGATGCCCGCCCCCAACCGTGGTGGCACGATGACGTTCGACACGCGGCCAAACTCCTTGGGGTCGAGACCTATATGGAAGTCGGCGCCCAGCGGACCGGCCACCTCCTCGGCAAAGAACTCACCCAGCGTGCGCCCAGACACTCGACGGACCACCTCGCCCACCAGATGACCTTGGCTCATGGCGTGATAGCCCGATGCCGAACCCGGTTCCCACCATGGTGCCTGCGCCGCCAGAAGTGCAGTGGATGTCTCCCGGTTGTAGATGTCGTCCAGGGTGATGGGTTGATCCCAGCCCGATACCCCCGAGGTGTGCGAGAGCAGGTGGCGGACTTTGATCGCCTCCTTGCCGTTGGCGGCGAATTCCGGCCAGTAGGTAGACACCTTCTCGTAGACGTTGAGCAGGCCGCGACTGTGCAATATCAGCGCGCATAGGTTTGTCATGGTCTTGGTGGTTGACCATACGTTGACGATGGTGTCGCGCTGCCACGGCGTGGTCTTTGCCTCATCCGACCAACCGCCCCAGAGGTCCACCAACGGCTGGTCGTCAATACGCAACGCCAGCGACGCGCCGAGATCCTCGCCGGTGGCCAACTGCGAGGTGAACACCTCCCGCAAGCCATCGAACCTGCTGTCGCTAGAGCCCTGAACATCACTCATCCGAACTATCCCCGATGCGTCGTGGTTCCGAGCCGCCATCTCATCGCAGTGAACCAGTCCGCCGCCATTCGATGGTGAACCAGGCCCCGGTTCACTGCCGAACACTCGTTCGCTAGGGTGATGGGGTGATGGGCGCACCACCGCAATTGGGTCGATCGGTCATCGTGGCTGATGGAGCGGCCGCGCCCGACCACTGGGCGGGCTGCGAACGCATCACCATCGACGACGAAGTGGTGGCGGCACCGCGTGGGGTGGTGGCCCAACTCCACGAGGCGTGGGCTACACGGACGCCCGTGGTCATCAACCTGGCCGTGGATGCAGCAGCGTTTCGTGAACCCCGCTCGTATCCGGTGGAACCGTGGGTGGCCGGCGCCCGATTCGAACCGTTGTTGGACCGACTCCATTTCCTGGTGTGGGCCAACTCCTACGATGCTCGCGGTCCCGCAGATCCCATCTGGTGGTGGGCGCGCAAGGCCGAACG
Source organism: Acidimicrobiales bacterium (assembly GCA_025358985.1). GTDB lineage: Bacteria > Actinomycetota > Acidimicrobiia > Acidimicrobiales > JANYDT01 > JANYHQ01. Next base: position 4,943 of record JANYHQ010000258.1, on the reverse strand, counting down.
ATTGGGGGCCCAGCCGTGTACCACGGGGCAGGGTGATGTGGTGCTCAACGACGGTAGTACCGCCTGGGTGGACGGTGGGCCGCGCAGCCCGCTCCCCCCCGAATTGGGACCGGTGATTCATCGCGAAAGTGTGGATCTCGGGCGACTCCATGTGGCCCCGCCGCTGCGCTCACCGCAGGCCGAATTGGCACCGGATCAGTTGGCCGCGGTGGCCCACGGCGCCGGGCCCGCTCGCATCATCGCCCCTGCGGGTTCCGGTAAAACACGTGTACTCACGGAACGCCTCCGCCATCTATTGGTGGACCGCGAAGTGGAACCACAACTGATCCTGGCGGTTGCCTACAATCGCAAGGCGCAGGAAGAGTTGGAGACACGTACCGAAGGATTGTCAGCGCGCGTACGAACGTTGAATGCACTCGGCGCCCGGCTGCTGTCTCAACATCGCCAGCGCCCCCCGCGTCTACTCGACGATCGCGATCTACGTCGGTTGGTGGAGGATCTGGTGGAGATTCCACGCTCCCGATGGAAATCCAACACCGATCCACTGGCGGCCTATATCGAGGCGCTCAGCGAAGTGCGAATGGCGTTGCGCGACCCGGCCGACGTGGAGTTGGCCCGCGACGACATCCCCGGCTTTGCTGCGATGTTTCCCCGTTACCGCGCCGCATTGGCCGAGCGTGATGCCATCGATTTCGACGAGCAGATCTATGCCACCATCGAGGCTCTCTTGTCCGATGGTGCGTTCCGAGGCCGGTCACAGGCCACTGTGCGCCATTTGTTGGTGGACGAGTTCCAGGACCTCACGCCGGCGCATGTGTTGATGCTACGGCTGCTGTGTATTCCGCAACTCGACTGCTTCGGGGTAGGTGACGACGACCAAGTGATCTACGGACATGCCGGAGCCGACCCAGCGTTTCTGTTGGAGTTCGGACAATTGTTTCCGGGTGCGGCCGAGCATGCGCTGGAGGTCAACTATCGGTGCGCGGTGCCCATCGTGGACGGGGCTCGCACACTGCTGGGGTACAACCACCGCCGGGTGCCGAAGGTGATCCGTCCCTCTCCAGTGGCCGATGCTGAAGCAGATGCCTTACTCGTACGTATGCATCGTATTGAACACGGGGCGTCGGAGCTGGTGCAAACCGTCCAACGCTGGTTGGAAGAACCGGGTGTGACACCGGAGTCCATCGCCGTATTGGTGCGGGTCAACTCGTTGATGCTGGCCCCGCAGGTGGCATTGGCCGAAGCTGGCATCCCGGCGTTGTCCACGCTCACCGAATCAGTGTTGGAGCGCACCGGTTTGCGGGCGGCGTTGGCCTACCTGCGTATCGGCTCCGACCCCAAGAACATCGTGCCTGCCGACGTGGTGGAAATTCTGCGTCGCCCTACGCGTGGCTTGCCGCAATGGTTCCCGGATCGTCTGCGTCGTCGCCAGTCGTGGACCATGAACCAACTCGGTGACATCGGCACTGCATTGCCGGACAAAGACGCCGACAAGGTTGATCGCTTGGTCAACGATCTGCAGCTGGTGGCCACCTCGGTGAGTCGCGGTCCCACTGCCCATGCACTGCGCACCATCAGGGATCAGGTGGGGTTGGGCACGGCCATGGAGATGCTGGACCAGTCCAAAGGTGGAGAGGGGTCGAGTCATCTCGATGACCTGGAAGCCCTGGTTCAAGTGGCGGCGTTGCAGACCGATCCGTCGCAGTTCGAAGCGTGGTTGCGGGCGCGGCTGCAGGAGTCGGCCAACAGTGGGGTCACGAGTGGGATCACGCTGTCCACCATTCACAAGGTAAAGGGTCGTGAGTGGGATCGGGTGGTGCTGTTCGGGGCCACGGCGGGCATCGTGCCGCATCGTTTGGCCGAGGACGAGGAGGAGGAGCGGCGCATCTTCCATGTCGGAATCACCCGTGGCCGCCATCGGGTGGTGGTGCTGGGCGATGAGGCGCGGCCGTCGTCGTTTCTGGCTGAGTTGGCTGGTACGGCGGTGGTGAAACCCGTGGCGGCCCCAACCCCTACCCGGGCATCGGCGGTTGCTGCCACCCCCAAGCGGGCAGCAGCCGTGAAGGCTGACCTGAACGGGGCAGACGAGGCGCTGTTCGAAGCGTTACGGATATGGCGCAGTCAGCGGTCCAAGAAGGACAAGGTGTCAGCGTTCATCGTGGCGCCGGACCGGACCCTGCTAGCCCTCATCAAGGCCCGGCCGTTCACGTTCACCGAGTTGTCGAGGGTGGACGGCATAGGCCCCACCAAACTGGAAAACTACGGTGACGAGATCCTCGAGGTGCTGCTGGCCACCCCTGCCTCCACTTGATCCCCCCACCCGATCTGGTCGCAGATTTCGGCCGGGCTCACGCCTCGTACACTCCGTCGATGCCCGTCAACGCATACATCCTGATCCAGACCGAGGTGGGAAAGGCGCCACCAGTGGCCACTGCGGCCAGAGCCCTTCCGGGGGTGTTGGAGGCGGAAGAGCTCATTGGGTCCTATGACGTCATCATCAAGGTCACGGCCGAGTCACTTGATGATCTGGGCCCCAACGTGGTGAGCCGTGTTCAGATGATCGAGGGAATCACCCGCACCATCACCTGCCCGGTGATTCACCTTTAGCCTGCCCTCCCCAACTCGAACTCGTAGCAAAATTGGCTCGCCCGCCGCGAGTTTTGCGACGAGAACCTGGGTGGGTGGGGGTGGGGGTACTCGCCCGCCGCGAGTTTTGCGACGAGAACCCGGAGGAGCGCGGGCTTAGTTGACTCCGGGGTTGCCGCCGATGTAGCGGGCGTATACCTCGTCGCAGAACGCCGCGCACTTGTCCGCGAAGGCGGCATTGCGGATTTCCACCACGTTCTCGGCGTTGCGCTCACCCGAATGCGAGCAGTTGAACGATCCGGTGATCACCACGTCATCGCACACCACAATTTTGGCATGCATGAAATCGTACGAATCAGCCGTACCCCACGGTATCGACTGTTTGGCCGCCACCTTGCCACTACGGACCATCTCCTTGTACAGCGGCACCTTCCACGCCGCTCGTCCATCGCGCTGCCACTGGGCAATGACCCCCGCCATCTGCGTGCCGTCGACAGTGACCTTGGCGTCCATATTCCCGTCACTGATGATCTCGGCCAACGTGCCCAAAATGGGCGTCGACGTAATCACCGGCGAACATACGCGGATGCGCTCGGTGGCCTCCCCCAAACGGGTAGCAATGAGCTGCGACATGGCCCGCCCCCTGCCCGGCGAGAATACCGCTCGTACCGTGAGGGGACCATCGGTGGTCCGGATGCGCGACATGTCGTCATCGAAGGAGCCGGTGTCATCGGGCTTGCGCCGTCGCCATAGATCCTCGAAATCTCGTGTGTACGCCGTCGCCAGTCCTACGTCGTCGACGGTGACCACAACGTTTTCCATCCGGGTGAATGCGTCAGTGGTCCAGTTGGCAGACCCGGTCCACACGCTGGCGCTGGTGCGCTGTGCGTTGTCTCGCACCACGTACTTGTGGTGCATCAGATCGTAACGGCCGTCGACCCCCACCGCAGGCACGGTTTTGGCCAAACGGGCCAGAAACGATGGTCCCGTCCGAGGCTCCACCGTGAAGGGATGAGGGCCTTCGGGCCCGTCGTCATCGTTGTATACGCAGCGCACCAGCACCCCTCGGGCCTCGGCCTCGTTGAGGGCGTCGAGAATGGTGCCGGCGTGGTCCGGGCCTGCGCTGAAATGAGCGTCGTACAGCGCGATGTCCAATGACTTCTGCGCACCCTGGATGAACAGGAGGAGCTTGCTGACGAACACATCGGCGGACTGCCCACCGTCATGCAGGAATAGCACTTCAACTGCACTCATACGAATGCCACCGCTCGTGTTTCGCCCACCGGTTGACCGCCACCCAGGATTGGAACGCTTCGTAAGTGCGCAGCACGATCCACATTCACCCCCACAGATTCCAATGCCGCCAACAAGATGGGAACTCGGGGCGCAATGGCCCCATCGGCCACCTTCACTGCCACTGCCCGCCCATTGGGCAACGCCGCCACCAGTACCCCGTCGGCACCGTCCTTGGTCATCAACTCCGGCATGGCCTCCATCAGCATGGTCACCGGTCGGCCCTCCCCGCCCACCATTTCAGGATGCGCGCTCATACACGCAGCGATGACCCCACGGCTACGCGCCAACGTGGAAAACGCTCGTGCCAAGGCCACCATGGACAGCCCGTGGGCAGGTGTTCCACAACCGTCTACCCCTACGAATGCTGGGGTTTCACCGCTCAGTGAGGCAATGGTTTCGGTGATGGCAACCTGTAGAGGATGTTCTGCACACATATAATTGTCCGTTGACCAACCCTGGTGCTGGCATGTGAGCAGCATGCCCGCATGCTTGCCGGAGCAGTCGCCAGTGAGGCGAGTCGGTTTTTCCCCACGTCGGTACATGTCCGCCCGGGCCACTTCACTCATAGGGGCGAACACTGCGTTCTGTAACTCACTCGATGAGAAGCCACCGAGGTCAAGCAGTCGCTGGACCTGCGACAGATGCCGGGGTTCTCCGGAATGACTGGCCACCACGATGGCCAGCAGATCGGGAGGAAGATCAAGCCCTAGCTCGACCATGGCGGCACCCTGCATTGGTTTGTTGCACGATCGACCGTAAATGGGTTCCTCCGGCATACCTAGGCCCAACTCCAGGGAGCCGTCCGGCGAAAGCACGACGACAGCACCACGGAACCGACACTCCACGACATTGTTGCGGGTGGACTCGGCCAGCAGAGTGGCGTGGGGTTCGGATGGCACGCCTGCACCGTAGGCGCTGGTTGTGTTCGGCGCGGCGTTGCCCACGTAGTCTGCAACTCATGGAGTTTCGTTATCTCGGTCGTAGTGGTCTCAAAGTGTCAGCTGTCAGCTACGGCAATTGGCTGACACATGGCAGTCAGGTGGAAGAAGATGCGGCCCTTG
>JANYHQ010000231.1 GCA_025358985.1 Acidimicrobiales bacterium | reverse complement strand
TGATCTTGGCGGCGGCGGCACCATCCAATCGGGCCGACCCCGACCCGAAATACACCGTGAGGCCATCGGGTACCGCCACGGTGGTGACCGGGGCGAGCGTGGTCACTGGGGCGACGGTCGTGGAGGTGGGAGCCACCGTCGACGGGACGGCCACGGTGCTGGCCGTTCCATCAGTTCCTGCATCGCTTGTGACAAGCGTGGACAAGTCCACGTTGGCCGGGATGAGGACGGTGTCGATGGCGTGGACGATACCGTTGGACGCCAGGATTTCCGGTCCGCTGGCGGTGCCGTCGTTCACCCTGAAACCGGGCCGGGAATCCAGCGCCTGGATGTCGAGGGTGGTGCCCTCCAGGGTAGTGAGCTGGCCAGGGCCGAGGTCAGTGACGCTCAGTCGACCGGACACCACATGGTTGCTGAGCACCTTCACAAGGGTGGCCTTGTTGGCGGGAAGCAGCAAGGCCGTCAGCACCGGGCTCGGTACTTTGGCAAACGCATCGTTGGTGGGGGCAAACACCGTGAATGGCCCCGAACCCCGAAGGTCGGTGGTCAGGCCGGCAGCCGTCAACGCAGCATTGAGGGTGGAAAATTGCGAGTTCTGTAGCGCCACGGTCACATCGCTCGGCACGGTGGTGACGCTTGACGTGGGGACAGAGGGGACAGAGGAGCCCGCGCTGGGTCCTCCTTCCAGGGCAGTGAGATCGGTGGGGATCAACACCGTGTCCACCACATGGATGATCCCGTTGCTGGCGATGATGTCGGTGGCCGTGACCACGCTGTCACCGTTGATGGTCACCATGTCGGCGTCCACCTTGAGCTTGAGTAGGGCTCCATCCACTGTCTTGAGATCGCCGGAACGCAGAGTGCCGGCCTTCTTGGCTCCTGCCACCACGTGGTATTTCAGTATCCGGGTCAATTGCCCAGCGTTTCGGGGATCCTGGAGGAATTTCAGTTTCTCGGCGCCGAGCTTGGCAAATGCATCATCGGTGGGCGCAAAGATGGTGAAGGGCCCTTTGCCGTTGAGGGTGTCAGTCAGACCGGCCTTACCCACGAGCTCGGTGAGGATGGTGAAGTTGCCAGCACTCTTGGCGGTGTTCAGCAGCGACGCAGGTTCGGTGGCAAGCACGGTGGTGTCGGAGATGGCTGCGGTGGTGTCGGGCGTGGAATCAGTTGGGGAAGTAGCCGGGGTCAGTAGAGACCCGTCCGTGCCGTTGCCGCATCTCGACAAGCCGAAGCCCATGAGTACGGCGCCCAACAGCAGGAACGGAGCCAACCAGAGGTAGCTGCGCCGCCGCTCGGGCTCGGGCTCCACCGTACCTACCGGCCCGGTCGCGTATGGTCCCACTGTGCCTCCCATCGGCACCAGATTGTGGAACAGGGTGACGCCGGGAAGATCAAGTTTGGACAGTCGCAGACGCAAGAAATTGAGGTCGCCCGCTTCCAACCGGCGTCCGAGTTCGACATAGTCACCAGCGGACAGTCGGTCTTGTAGCCAGGCCAGATCGCCGGCGCGATAGCGATCGCCGAACCAGGCGATGTCATTCGCCTTCAGCCGAGCCAGCAGGTGCCGGAGCGTCTCAATGGGAGGAAGGTCGATCATGGCCGTCAGTATCGCTCGCGCCGAACCCCCTCATGAGAAAGCGTCAAATGAATCGTTGAAGCTCGGCAATCCGCTGGCTGAACTGGCGCATGGTGGCGTCAATGATGGAAGCCACCGGTTCCACGGACTCGATGCGACCGGCCACCTGTCCACTGAGGGCGATGGCTGCTTCCATGTCCCCACCGAAGTACAGGTCAAGGGCCCGTCCGAATTCGGCCATGTCTACGTGGTCGGCATGCTCGAGGCGCGACGTGCGTTCGGTGCGGAGGGCCCGCAGACCGGGTTTGGAGAACCGGTTGAGGAATACCGTGTCAGTTTCGGCGGCTTCCACAATGGCCTGTTTCCAATTCAGATGTACAGGTGACTCGGCGGCGCTCACCATACGCGTACCCATCTGGACACCCTCAGCTCCCAGCGCGAACGCCGCAGCCATGGAGGCGCCGTCCACGATGCCCCCGGCGGCGATGATCGGCACTGTCACCTTGGAGGCCACCAAGGGCAAGAGCACCATGGACGCCACGTCACGGGGATTCTTGAAGCCTCCTCCTTCGCCCCCTTCCACTACGAGCCCGTCCACTCCGGCCTGTACCGCCTTGAGGGCGCCGGCGAGAGTGGGCACTACATGGAACACGGTGAGGCCAGCTGCCTTCAACTGCGCCGTGTACTTGGTAGGGTCGCCGGCACTGGTGGTGACAAAGCGGACCCCCTGATCCACCACGAATTGCACGATGCCGGGGTCGCGGACGAAGGCCTGGGCGATGTTGACGCCGAAGGGTCGGTCCGTGAGATCACGCATCTTGGCGATCTCGACCTTCACATTGTCGAGCTCACCGGAACTGGTTTCGATGATGCCCATGCCTCCGGCATTGGACACCGCCGATGCCAGTTGGGCCCGAGCGATCCAGCCCATGGGTGCCTGCACGATGGGGTAGTCAACCCCCAACAACTCGGTGATTCGGGTACGGATCGGTGCGGGAGCGGAAGTGTCGGTCACCCCGTCAGCTTCGCACTCGACCGCCTCCCTGCGCCTATCGACGCTGCTGCTATCGAGGGAGGACGTCGCGAGCTTGGTGGGCTGGTCCTCGACCGATCTGCGCGAGTGCGGTCATTACTCCGAACCACACTCCCAGC
>JANYHQ010000222.1 GCA_025358985.1 Acidimicrobiales bacterium | reverse complement strand
CGACCAGAGTGAGGAGTGTCTGGGCCCGTGCTTTGGAGCTGCACTGGTCCGCCGGTCGGCGTTTGCCCCGGACATGGTGGGTCTGCTCGATGAGTCCTATTTCCTCTATTACGAGGATGTGGAGTGGTCGTGGCGGGCCACGGTCATGGGATGGCGCACCGTCACTGCTCCAAACGCTGTGGTGCGCCATAACATGTCGTCGAGCAGCCGGGCCGATTCGTATGCCTTCAAGCACCGCTTCATCGAGCGCAATCTGTTGGCCTCGGTGGCGCGCTGCTTCGAGTTCCGGCGTGCCGTCGCCATCTGGGCTCGGCGCTGGCCGGCACTGGCCAAAGGCCGTATCACCGGAGAATTCCCCCGGGCATCGGGTGGAGCGGCGTTCGACGCGGCCCGGCGCTTACCCGCCACACTGATTGCCCGGCGCCGTATTCAGCGCCGTCGCCAATGCAACGACGACCACGTCATAGCGTTTTCACTAGGCGAGCATACGTTCTTCGATCCTGTTCGTTACCTGCCCCAACGGTCGATGGAAGCCCTGGCCACCGCTGCGCAACGTCGCGTTGATAGGCACACAGATGATTGCATCGCTGACCGTCAGCGTTGGCAGGCCTTGGCCAACGCGGCCCGGCGACCGCCCAGCATGGAGTCGCGTCAGGCACTGCGCCAGTTGGCGCTCACGTTGGACACGCAACTGGGCCCCTACCTGGATGGCGCCTTCAATTCTGAGACGAATCGTGGGACCACGAACCGAACAGGCTGAGCGCTCCTTCAGTTTCGTGTACCACCGCTGGCAGTACTTCGAAGCGCAACCCTTCGAACCACCAGTCATACGTCAAGGTGCACTTCTCGTCCTGGATTGCCGCCGACACGTCGTAGGTACCGGTGAGCAGGGGTAGGGCTTTCACGGTGTAGTCGAACCATCCCTCGCCGGTGATGAATTCGGGGATGGCCTTCTGTTCGCGAGAATTGACACCGGTGACCAGCAACCCGTCGATGCGGTGCACCCCAAACCCGAAGCAGGGGCGCACCACGCGACCAGCGGCCACTTCGTAGCGGATGCGGATAGTGACGTTGTCGCCGGTATGGACTTTGGTGGTGAGTGTTCCTGCGGGGCCCAGAATCTCCACTGCCGTGATTTCCACCTCACCGGTGCCAAAACGCTTCGACACTCCATCGTGGCCAGGCAGCCGGGACACGCTCACCGTACCCAAGTACTGATCGATGACGTCCTTGGACTCGCCGATGTATTCCAGCTTGCCGTTGCGCAGCCATGCCAGGCGATCACACATCGTGCGCATCTGCCCCAGACCGTGACTCACGATGACGATGGTCTTACCGGCGCGTTGCATTTCGCCAAACTTTTCGCCGCATCGCCGCTGGAAGTTCTCATCGCCGACCGCCAGTACTTCGTCCACCAACAACACGTCCGGATCAACGTTGATAGCTACACTAAACCCTAAGCGGACATACATCCCACTGGAATAGTTCTTCACCGGCGTGTCGATGAAGCGCTCGAGACCGGCGAACTCCACAATGTCATCAAAGCGGTCATCGATCTGCTTACGGCTGAGACCGAGAATGGAGCCGTTGAGGTACACGTTCTCTCGGCCCGACAATTCCTGGTGGAACCCTGCCCCGAGTTCCAGCAGTGCACTGAGCTTGCCGTCGACGATGACCTGGCCCCGGTCCGGACGAAGGATGCGGGCCATGCATTTGAGCAGGGTGGACTTCCCGGACCCGTTTTCGCCGATGATGCCGAACGTCTCACCCTGATTGACGGTGAAGCTCACATCGTCCACCGCCCAGAACTCCTCGAACTCAGCCCGGCGACCACGCATGACGCTGGCCTTGAGCGAGTCGTTGCGCTCGTGATAGATGCGGAAACGCTTGGCCACGTTCTCCACCATCACCGCTGGTGTGCCCACCGCCCGGGTACCGGCAGCCAGAAACACCGAATCGGGCCGCAGCACCTCAGGCGGACGCGATGGGGGGACGAGGTCGGGCAGTACGTCCATACCGGCCAGGATAGGCGACCCGCTTCAGGCCGGGTCGCACTCATTCGAACCATCTGGAAACGAATATGCACGTAAGCACAGCGCGCCCGGCTACCCGCCCACCCAACTCTTACCAAAACTCATCCGCCTGCCACGAACTCTGCGACAAGAACCGTCGGGTTACCCCGGAGCCTCAGTCGAGTTGTTTGCCATCTCGCATGAGTTGCCACAGCAGATCGGCGTCGATCGCCCGGTAGGGGGCCAAACGCTTGCGCTTACGTAGGAACAGCGGGGCGCGCAGCAAACCAACCAGACGGCCCTTCACAACGAACGGCACCAGGTCGTGCTCGCCGATACGTCGTAGATGGGCCAGGGTCTGCACATCGGCCTTGATGGCCGACGGTAGTGCCCGCAACAACGTCCGCGCCGGAAGGTTGGAGATCAACATGCCCGGCTGATTGCGCCATGTCATGTACAGCGAGAACCCGCTGGCGCGCTTCTTGGAACTTGCCGAACCCATATGATATGCGTACGTACCACAAACAAACCAGCTCTCCCACCCCATGACCACCGCTCGGGCGGCCAGGTCCACGTCTTCCAGGTACATGCCCAATTGCTCATCGAGGTAGTCCTCGAATGGCTGTGCTTCCAGAAACACGCGGGAGTACAGCGCAGCGGCGGCATTGACGCCGAACACCCGCTCGGTGTGGAACTCACGATCGTGAACACACCGATTGCCGGACTGGGTGGCTTGCAGA
>JANYHQ010000616.1 GCA_025358985.1 Acidimicrobiales bacterium | reverse complement strand
CGAGACATGTATTTCGGCAACTATCGGCGGGTAGTGCTGTTGTCGCAGTCGTGCGATACGGCTCTGGTGGACATGGGCCTAGTGGCGGCAAACAAGTTGGGGTTGCAGTTCGAGCATCGCCATGTGGGCCTGGATCCATTCGCCAGCGCGCTTACGGAGTTACTGACATGATGGCCCAGTTGATCACCATCTATTGGCGAGACATCCCTACGCAGGTGAATGCCCAGATGGGTCGCGTGCGGCACCGGGCACCGCTGCCGCACCGGTTCATGCGCGCTGTCGGTCAGGCCGCCATGGTGGCTGAGATCCATACATCGCACGAGTACACACTGGAGTGGCGACGCGAAACCCGAGCCTGCGGCGTGGACTTGGAAGCCGAAGCCACGGCCGAGGCAGTGCGCATCAATACGCTATTCACCAGGGCGCATCTGGCGGCAGTGGTCGGTACCGGTGGCTTCGACCCGACCAGCGCAACCCAAGCAAGTGACCAGTTCTGACCCAATCTTGTAGCGGTGGGGGTGGGGTGGTTTCCCGGGGTTAGTCGCGCAGGCGGCGCCGAGAGGTACGGCCGCCTTCGGCATTCACGGTGGGGGCCGAGTTGGCCAAGGCGCCAATGACCGACACAACGGTGTCGGCGGTGGGTCGTGGGCCCCGGGACCGGGTATCAATGGCCGTTCGCATGGCGGCCAAATGCTCGGGCGACGTGCCGCAGCAACCGCCGATGATGGCCGCCCCCGCATTGATGGCCAACTCTGCATAGTTGGCCATCAACTCCGGGGTACCTGAGTAGTGGATGTCCACCCCGCGGAACTGCGGAATTCCGCAATTGCCTTTGGAAATGTATGCGTGCTGAGGATGTGACCCGGTCATTTCCAGTAGCGACACCAAGATGTCCGATGCCCCCACCCCGCAGTTGGCCCCCATGGCCACGGGCGCCACCGCCAATCCGTCAAAAACCGGCCCTAGATCCCCCGGCATCAGCCCCATCATGGTGCGACCAGCGGTGTCGAACGAGCACGTTGCCGTATACGGCAGCCCGGCCGCAATGGCCCCATTGGCGGCAGCGCGGATTTCCTCGATGGCCGACATGGTCTCGATCCACGCCACATCGGCGCCGCCTGCCTTGAGCCCCTCCACCTGCTCACAGAAGGTGTCGATGGCTTCCGCCTCGGTGAGTGCACCGAGGGGCGCAAACAACTCACCAGTAGGTCCCACCGAGCCGGCCACGATGACCGGGCGTCCGGCGCCGTCGGCCACTTCTCGGGCCAACTCGGCGGCCCGCCGGGCCAACTCGAATACCCGGTCTTGGGCCTTGTGCAGCTTGAGGCGGTGACGATTGCAGCCGAACGTGTTGGTGAGGATGATGTCGGCCCCAGCATCCACGAAACGCTGATGCAGCGACTTCACCTTGTCAGGCGAATCCACATTCCAGAACTCGGGCGGCTCCCCCGCCTCGAGGCCCATGGCGAAGTAGTTGGTGCCGGTGGCACCATCAGCCAACAACACACCCTTGGCTTGGATCAACTCGGCAAGGGAAGTATGCATAGGAGAGAAGAGGATACCGGTCAACCGTTGACGATGCGATCGCCAATTATTCGATCGCTGAGCGTGTCGCGTTGTACGGTGAACCACCGGCGACACCCACCATCATGGAACCATCGCTCGGTGGAGGGGCCCGCCACATTGTCGAAGAACCACAGGTAGTCCACGTTGCGCTCACCGGGGTCGGTGACCGAATCGGGCACGGTAGGCAGTTCCCCACCGAAGCGGTACTCGTCCACGCCGCGTTCGCCGCAATTGGGGCAGGCAATGGTGAGCATCAGCGCGTACCTGTGGATCCTTGATCGGCCATGGGGTGATCGGCGGCGAAGCGGGACAGGGCAAACGGGGCGATGAGCGGCGGCGTGTCCCCGGTGGCGATGTACTGGGCCATTTGCTCGCCACTGGCGGGGATGGCCTTGAATCCCCAGGTGCCCCACCCGGTGGTGATGCAGAACCCGTCCACTCCGGTGCCTCCCATGATGGGCGAGAAGTCCGCCGATACATCGCAGATACCCGTCCATTGCCGCAATACCCGCAGGTTGCGGGTGAACGGCAACAGGTATGCCACTTTGGATGACACATTGGCCAATGTTTGGAACGATGTTTGCATGGAGTAGGTGGGTTGTGGTTCGAACTCGGCCCCCATCAACAATTGTCCCCGCGCCGTTTGCGATACGTAGGTGAGCAGTTCGGTAGAGCTCACGATGGGTCCCAACCCCTGCGCATAGCCGTTGGTGACGAAGGCTTGCAGCGGGTGGGTGCGAACCGGCAGTCGGACCCCGGCCATGGCGGCCAACTGGGTGACCTTGCCACCCACTGCGCTCATGACCATGCCGGCCGAGATTGGACCATTGGGTGTCATGACGCCGGTGACCCGATCGCCATCACGGAGTAGGTCGATCACCGGCGTGTGCTGGTGCACATGGACACCACGCTGCATGGCGCCCTGGGCGTAAGCCCACACCACCCGGTCGTGGCGAGCAGTGGCCCCGCCGGGGTGATACGAACCACCTCGTACGGGATAGCGACCGCCGCCGGACAGGTCCAGCTGAGGACATAGCGCCTTGGCCTCCTCGGGGGAAATCATCACCGTTTCGGTACCACATGCCGTATTCACCAACGACCGGGCACGCTCTGCGCGCATACCAGTTTCGGTGTGCACCAGCCACATGAGGCCCTTGGTGGCATGCATGATCCAACAGCCGGTCTCGGTCTCCAACTGGTTGTAGAGATCAACGCTGTGTTGGTAAAAGCGCACCGACTCGGGGATGCCGTAGTTGGACCGGATGATGGTGGTGTTGCGTCCCGAGTTGCCCGACCCGATGTAGTTGGCCTCCAACACGGCCACATTGGTGATGCCATGGCGAGCCGCCAAGTGATACGCCGCCGACAACCCGTGCCCTCCGCCACCCACAATCACTACATCGTAGGTAGGCTTAGGGTCTTGCCATTGCAGGCTGAGGATGGTCTCCACGAACTCGTTCATTGCAAACGCTCCATCAGTTCGTGTACGTGGGGCATGGCACACATCACCAATACACCGTCGTCCTTGAGATACAGCTTGGCCGGCACAAACGCCACCAAACCCTGAGCCAAGGTAGGCCGCTCCGCCGGTAGTTGCCACTCGATATGGGGACGTATGAGTTTGTGGAATACCGCCCAGGTGACCCACACCCCCGATATGGCGTACTCGTCCTCCACGATGGCGTGCGGGTCGGTTACGGCGGCAACGTCCACACCCCCGTCGAGCACCAGGGCCTCGTCGGCGGCGATACGCAACAACTGCGGGGTCACCAATGCCAACGCATCCAGGGCAGCGGGCAAAGCAACCACCCGCTGGGCGGGGATGACGTCAGCGCCGAGCACGGGTGCCTTCAACGTCATAGAACGGCGTTTGCGCCAGGGTGGCTACCCGGCCATCCACCATCACGGTGTCCATCAATGGCTGGTCCGGAGACCAGCCCCGTTTCAACCATCCAAGCATCACCGAATGACCCAACAGGGGCGAGGCAAACGATGTGCTCACATGGCCCAGGATCTCACCATCAACGGTGATGGGCGAACCTTCCAACGGCGCCGGACTAGCCATGGTGAGAGCAATGAGGCGGCGACTGTCGGGGAGCGCTTCGGTCCGCTCCAACGCCTCCTTACCCAAGAAGAATGGCTTGTCCATCTTCACTGCCCACTGGTGATGGATACGGCGCGGCGTGGTGTCCATGTCGGTGTCCATGCCCACGATGACGTGACCCTTTTCCAACCGCAAGCCGAACAACGCTTGCAAACCGTGGGGGCGGATTCCGAGATCGTGGCCGGCTGCCTGCAGGACCATAAGCGCGCCATCGTCATGGGAACCCAGAGCTTCGGGAAGGGTTCAGTGCAGTCGCTGATCGAGCTCTCGGATAATTCGGGTCTTCGTCTTACAACGGCGCGTTACTATACGCCGAGCGGTCGCTCCATCCAGGCAAAGGGGATAACCCCGGACATAACGGTTGAGAAACTTGAGCTGGCGGCTTCGACGGAGAAGAAGGACTCGATGCATATCCGCGAAAAGGACCTAGAGAACCATTTCGAGGATAAAGAGAAGGACAAGGATAAAGAGAAGGACAAAGAGAAGAACGGCAATAAAGAGAAGCTGCCGCTCTATAAGACCGACGAGCAGGTGAAGGGTGACTACCAGATCTTGAGGGCACTCGATCTTCTCAAGGGGTGGGATATTATAAAGAAGGTGATGACCACCAACGGCTGAATCGTCGCCAGT
>JANYHQ010000190.1 GCA_025358985.1 Acidimicrobiales bacterium | reverse complement strand
TGGCCGGTACGCCAGAGTTCGAACTGATCAGTGGCCCCATCGGCGACACCAAGAGGCACAATCCACCCTGAGCAGGTGCGGTCACCGAGGTCCCATACGTAGCGGGCAGTTGAGCCAACCAGCGCGTTGGTGGTGATGCCGCCAAGCTGAATGGTGGCCATCACACAACCGACGCCACCGCTCACCGGCCCGAGGTCCAGGCCGCCCCGCGCTCCGAGGCGCGGAGCCTGGAAATGATGGAGGTCACCCCACGTTTGATCGCCCACTATCGACTCTGCGGCCATCAGCGCCGAATGCATCGCATCGGTCCAGGATTGACCCGTAGGTAGGAATGTTCGATCGTCGGCTGCTATCCAGTTGTCCATCGCATCCGACACCCGAAACGCCGGTGGTGAGGCCGTTGCCGGCGGTTCCCAGGCCGCAAACGGATTGCGCTGAAGGGCAATCGGAAGCCCTGCCGTCACCGTCTTCACCAATTCGTGGCGGGCTTGGGCATAGAGCGCAGCATCGTGGGACTCCGCATGCATGGAACCGTCCCAGCCGGGCAGCACATGGAGCCACGCCTGGGCGGCAATCGACAGTATGTCGGTATGGATGGCGGACATGTCGTCAACATCAAGATCAGTCCGGTCACCCAGTCGCGCCCAAATGCGTTCAGCCCGGTGCGGCGAGTACACATCGTGACCCAAATAGTGCGGGTAGTCGCGGGTAGTGACGCGTTGATTGGTGGTGACCACGGCCCCGGCGGATGGATTTCTACTGCGTGGTAGACCGGCATCCGGTACGTAACCGGTTCGGTCGTGGGCATCGGTCCATCCGGGCACCGGCAGCCAACTGTTGACCGGTGTCCGTACCGGGATCCAGCCCGTGGTGCGATACCCAATATCGCCATTCACCGATGCCATCACCACGTTGTTGGCGGGCTCCACCCAGTCGGCATGAGCCGCATCGAGCTCATCCAGGTTCGTGGCCCGCAGCATCGGCAACAGACAATTCAGCGACCGGCCGGCCTCCGATAGTCCCGCAGAGGCGAGCGCAATTCCAACGCCCTCACGTGACGAGCCCACCACAATAGGACCATGACGTGTGAGGCCACATTCCACTTCGATGGGATCGCGATCACGGACGAGGACCGTCTCGTGCCCGTAATCAGTATGCGCGCTTGGCAGATGTTCAACGTACAGATCCTGATAGTCCGCTGAAGCATTCGTTACCGCCCATGCCACATGATCGGTCTGCGCAAAATGGGGAACGCCGGGTACGCCAGGAAACGAGAATCCCGCAGCACGAATACCGGCATCGTCGCATTGCAGACCTATTTGGTAGTACACGTTTGGGCTCTCGAATGGGCGATGCGGGTCACCGGCAATCAGCGGTAGACCACTGCGGGTCCGCGACCCGGCCACCACCCAGGCGTTCGACCCGCTCATCTGCAATCCCAACGGCTCCAATTCGCCCACTGCGGCCACCCCCTCGTCAAACAGCCCCGCGTTCACCAAGAAGCCCGTAGCCTCATGAACGCCGGGCGGCACGATCACGGGTACGTCGGAGCCAGTTCCCTCTCGACGGAACTTAGGCAACGCGTCTACGCCGAGGGCAGCGAGGACACGGGCGTTCCACAGCTTCATCTGCCACGTAGAGAACGTGACATGGCGGATGACGAAGATCGACACGCACTCCCAGGCTGCAAATGGTGCAGGTCGAAGGCCGTCGATCTCAGGGTTGGCGGCCAACCAGGCGTTCACACCGTGGGCATGGGCCTCACACATCCGCCTGGTTTCCTCGTTGATCCGTGCGAACCCCGCACGGGCATACTCGGCCAGCCGGGCCCTACGAGCGAACGCGTCGGCAACACTGTGACCGGTACGGCCGGTGACCTCAGCAAGCGTCCCCGTGGCGCGACGCCGGTCCACCTCCAATTGCCACATGCGATCTTGTGCAGTTGCATAGCCCTGTCCTTCGAAGAGCGCATCCACGCTGTCAGCCCAGACGTGGGGAATGGCGTGGTCGTCACGACGGATTCGGTAGCTCACACCCACAGTGTGGAACATCTGGAGGCCAGAAGGGTAGGGTCGCAGGACCCGCGCATCACCCGCTCTCGGAGGCCGACATGACGCAACCGCCCACGGTCACCCACCGCACGTTCTGTCGGTTCTGTCATGCCGCGTGCCCTATGGAGGTCGACGTGGCCGACAACCACATCGTGGCCGTTCGCGGCGACAGCAACGATCCGCTGTTCGGCGGCTATACCTGCATCAAAGGGCGCCATCTCGGCGATCAGCATCACAACCCGGATCGTCTCAAGACCGCTCTCAAGCGCACCGCCGATGGCACGTTCATGCAGATACCGACAGCGCAGGCACTCGACGAGATCGCCGAGCAGCTGATGACGTTGATCAACCAACACGGACCCCGGTCCATGGCGTCGTACTGCGGCACCGCAACCTTCCAGAACGCCGCCGCCCAACCGGTGATCCGGGCATTTCACCGGGCCACGGAGTCGCCGTCGTTCTACACCTCGATCACCATCGACCAGCCGGGCAAGCTCGTGACCCCGTTGCGTTTGGGTACGTGGGCGGCGGGGATGCAGGGATGGTCCACCTCGGACGTTTCACTCGTGGTCGGCTCCAACGTGGTGGTGTCGATGTTCAGCCAGGCGGGCGGACCCACATTCATCAACCCCTTGGCGGCGCTGAAGCAGGCAAAGAAACGCGGCCACAAACTCATTGTGATCGACCCTCGCCGCACCGAGACCGCAGTACTGGCCGATATCCATCTCCAGATCACCCCGGGCGAGGACCCCGCCCTCCTTGGGGCGATGATCAAAGTCATTCTCGATGAGGGTCGCAACGACGTCGAGTTCTGTGACCGCTGGGTCGACGGGCTCGACCGTCTGCACGATGCGGTTGCGGACTTCGATCTGGAGTGGGCCGCAGCGCGGGCAGGCGTTGCGGCTGACGACATAGTCACCGCTGCTCGTATGTTCGCAGATGGTGGGCGCGGCACGGCGATGTGCGGGACGGGTCCCAACATGGCGCCGCACGGAACGTTGCTCGAACATCTGGTGCAGTCGTTCAACGTCATTGGTGGGCGATACGCCCGTGAGGGGGAGTCGGTGCAGTGTCCAACGGGGGTGCTGTCGCTGGGTGAGAAACCGCGTCCGCCAAAAGCGCAGGTGAATGCGCCACGTCCCGAGATGCTCACCAACGGGGCGGCGGCCCGTGTGAAAGGACTGCATTCCATCCTCGGGCAGGGTCCTACGGCGGCACTGGCCGACGAGATCCTGCTCCCCGGCGAAGGTCAGGTCCGTGCATTGTTCACCGTTGGCGGCAATCCGGTAGTGGCGTGGCCCGACCAGACAACGGTTGTGCGTGCCCTCGAGTCGCTCGATCTCCACGTGGTCCTCGACATCATGATGTCGGCGACCGCGCGCCTCGCCGATTACGTCATTCCGTCGAAGCTTTCGCTGGAACGTCCCGATGTTCCTACGAACATCGATCGCTGGTTCGAAGACCCCTATGTCATGTACACCGACGCCGTCCTCGAGGCTGACGACGAACTGGTTGACGAGGCGGGCCTGTTCATCGAACTGGCGAAGCGGATGGGCCTCACTCTCGACCTTCCGGGTGGCGCTGTAAGCCCAGGCGAGGACCTGTCGCCGAACGAATTGTTGGAGAGGAGTTATCCCCATGTGCGCGTGCCGTGGGCGCAGATGCGGGCGCAGAATGGTGCGGTTGTGCACGAGGATTTGCGTATGACCGTGCTCGCCCCGGATGACGATGCCACTTCCAGGTTCCAGCTGACTCCCGACGGTGTGGCCGATGAGTTGCGCACCATCCGTTCCTCCACAAACTCGTATGAGACGCTCGATGGATTTGATCCGGCACTACACACCCACCGGATGGCGTCTCGTCGTCTGAAGGGCGTCCTCAATTCGACTGGTCGCGAACTGGAGGTATTGCGGACGAAAGAGAAGACATCATATGCACACGTACATCCACTCGATCTTGCTCTGTGGAATGCCGTCGACGGCGACTTGCTCGACGTCACTTCAACACGCGGTTCGCTGCGGGTCGTCGCCAAATCGGCGCCGGACGTGAAGCAAGGGACTGTGTCGATGGCTCACGCCTGGGGTGATCTGCCTGGTGATCGCGGCCCAGCCAGTGATCCGTACACACTCGGCGACACCACTGGACGCCTCACCGACAACGGCTCAGCCTATGACCCCATCACGGGGTTACCCCTGATGAGCGCCATCCCTGTGTCGATTCGCAAGGCGGTTCTGCTCTAGCGCTCTACGCGGAGCACAGTATGCGCGCCTCTGATGATCGTCTACGGGATCGTCGGATCTTGGCCTTGGCCATCCCTGCGCTCGGCAGTCTGGCCGTGGAACCGCTCTACACGTTGGTGGATACCGCCATCGTGGCCCATCTCGGACGGGCACCACTCGGCGGTCTGGCACTGGCCGTCACGGTGCTCGGTACGGGCTTTTGGATCTTCCATTTTTTGCAGGAGGGCACCACCACCGAAGTGGCAACTCGCTGGGGCCAAAACGATCGGCGCCAAGTGGCCGACACCACGGTGCAGGCCCTGTGGCTGGCGCTGCTGCTCGGGGTGGCAGCCGGCGTCATGATCGCCGCCGCCGGTCCGCAACTGACGCAAGTGCTGGGGGGCCATGGAGAAGTACAACGCGCCGCATCCACGTACTTGCGCATCAGTGCCATCGGAGTTCCAATGCTGTTCATCAGCCTGGTCGGCCACGGATTTCTGCGTGGCGTAGAAGATGTGAAAGCCACCGTGCCTGTGGTGATTGTGGCCAACGTGGTCAACGTCATTCTCGAAGTGCTTCTGGTCAACGTATGGCATACCGGAGTGGCAGGGTCAGCGTGGGGAACCGTGGTGGCCCAAGCCATTGCCTGTGTGTGGCTGATGGTGTTGACGTGGCGGCGCCTGCCCGGAACAGCCCCGACCCTAGTGGGACCACAACCGCGCCAGTGGCGTCGCCTCATTCGCGTGGGGGGCTGGATGCTGATTCGCACGGGCCTGCTGGTGGGAATGTTTGCGCTGGCCACCAACGCCGCAGCACGCAAGGGCGACGAAGTGCTGGGCGGCCATCAAATCGCCTATCAGGTGTTCATCCTGCTGGCCCTGTCTACCGATGCGTTGGCAGTGTCCGCCCAGACACTTACTGGCACATTGCTAGGCGCCGGTGATGAACATGAGCTACGCGCACTTATGAAGCGATTGTGGCGTATGACGTGGGTAGTAGGAGGGTTTCTCACGGCAGTGGTGGCGGCCTTGGCTTACCCTATTGGTCATTTCCTTGCCCCTGATGGCGCCACCGCACATGTGGCCGTCATTGGCATTGTGGGAGTGGCCGTGATGCAACTGCCAGCCGGTGCCGCGTTCCTTACTGACGGCCAATTGATGGGGGCATCGGACTTCCGCTTCTTGGCTGCCGCCATGGCCGTTTCGGCGGTTGTCTACGCACCGTTGTGGGCGTTGGTGGCGTGGGGGCGCGATCTCGGTATCACCGAGATCTGGGGCGCATTGGTAGTGATGATGGTGCTGCGCGGTGCGCTCGGATGGCATCGCAGTCGGCGTCGAAACGCCACCTGATCAAACGGCCAACACCACCAAGCAAGCATCATCGGTAGTGTCGCTCAATCCCATATCAATCAACGCGTCAGCGAGCTCTTCCAGGGATGCGGACGCCGAGAAGGCGGCATGGGCGGCCGTTCGCATCGCCTCCAGAGCATGGTCGGCGTCTTGGCGTTTGCGTTCGAACAACCCATCTGTGTAGGCCATCACTACATCACCCTCAAAGAGGAACAGGGAATGATTGGCCACGCCGGGCCACCCTGCGCCAATAGGCGGACCTGGTCGCAGGGGGGCAAAGAAGGAACCTGAGCGTCGCAGAATCAACGGCGGTGGATGCCCGGCGGCGGCGTAGCGGAGGGAACGATCGGTTGGTTGAAATCGCATGTCGAGCACAGTGGCAATTTCGGGGTCACCATCCACCGGAAACGCCGCGCCAGCCAGATCAAGGACCGCCGCAGGATCATGGCCCTCGAATACGTAAGCGCGCATGATTGCTTTGAGAAGGGCCATGCCCGCCACTGCCCGCATCCCGTGATCGGCGACATCGCCGATGGTAACGGCCAGGCCGGACTCGGTTGGCATCCATTCGAACCAGTCGCCCCCCACATCGGCTGATAGGTAACGGCCGCTGACGTTCATTCCGTGGGGGCTGGTTTGGCTGGCCGGTGCCACGATCCGCTGGATCACGTTCGTCAACTCCACCACCGAGACGAGGTTGCTGCCACCACGGCCAGTAACTCGATCTCGGCCATGGCGAAACTCACGAGGTCTTCCCATGCATCTGCCAAGTCCAAACCCTATTCGGAGCGGCGGACGTCAAACACGCACAGCACGCCGACCAGGGTTCCGTCGCTATGGCGCATAGGCACACCTAGGTACGACCCAATTGCCCCGGAAGTCGCCGGCGCCAGATCGCGCACCCACGGGTGGGCCTGCGCATCAGGAACCACGAGATGTTCACCAGAGGCCAGCGTCACCGCACAGAGACTGTCCAGTGTAGCGGTGCCTTGTGCGGCGTCGAGATCAACCACTCCACAGGCCGCCGGCACCAGCTGGAAGTTCCGAGAAGCGAGATCTGAGCCGATGACGTCCCTGCCAATACCGCCGCCAACTTCACCACTCGTTGCAGGGTGGGCGACTGGCGTAAGGCGGCCTGGTTCAGTTGGCTCACGAACGCGATCCGCGGATCATATGAGTGTTGCCTCGACAGAACCGGCGCAGTCTCCCTCACCACCGTGTGCAATCCATGTGTTAGTCAGCTTCAAGTGAAGCTCCAAGCAACGCTGCTGTCGAACGTCGAGCCGAATACTACCCGCTTGGGCTCCGCCCAAACTTTCTACATTTCAACCCAATCCGCTGGCCGCTTTGTCGAAGTCGGCCGCCGAAGTTGGTTCCAGGGCACCGTTTGCAGGCGAACCGGACAGTGGAGCGGAAAGCGTCACAATGGCCCAATGAGGATCCGTAACGCTGAGCCGTAACACCGCCCTTGAACCTGTGGAACCGAGTTGGTACAACACCAAATACTTCTGCTGCTCATCCGCACCTGTAATTTTGGCCTGCGCCGCCTCATTCTTTTGGTTTTGGGAAAAAATGGGTTGTTCTTGCCGGGGATTTCCACGATCTTCGTCGTCTTGAGCGCCGAAAGTTTCTTGGCATCAACAGAGACCACGAACTCGGCCGCTTTGACTCGGTCTGCCCGGACAATTCTACTGTTCTGCACACTCTCAGCCTGCGAAGAGATTGGGCTGAATATCAGCATTCGGACCTGTCCGGCCAAAGTGACGCCCGTAGCGCTTCATTCAACTGCTTGTACGTCGGCGATGAAGCCGGAAGGAGCGTCCGGTCCAAATCCAAGGCCTGTATACGATCAGCATAGGCCACGAAATCAAACTTCTCTGCATATTTTTGGAATGGCGAACGACTCGAAAGTGGCCGATGCGTCTCCATTTGCAACTCCCTCCGTGTAGTGCTGGATGCATCCCTACCGCAGCTGCCGCTATCCCAATTGGACGAAAGATGCGCTTCACTCGTATTCCCTTGTGCCAGCTCGAAAATCACGCCATTTTATGACATCTCCACAAGGCGACCTCCCTGTGACGATCCACGCAGGTCAGCTCGTTCCCACCGGCTGGCGATCATGCATCACCAGCCGGACTGGGACGGATTTGAAC
>JANYHQ010000115.1 GCA_025358985.1 Acidimicrobiales bacterium | reverse complement strand
GGCCGGTGCACGACGTCTGGCCCGAGGTTGATTGGGTGACGTCGTAGGTGTCCGAGAGGAAACGTCGGTATCGGCGGGGGTATCGGTATCGGCTACAGAACGCTCCCGAGAGATGCTCTCAGGAGCGTTCTCGGGCGCACTATGCGTCTGGGGGACCCGTTTCGCGCCCGAGACCCGACCTGAGACCCGTTCTCGGGCGTCATTGGCAGAGTCGGCACGCGACTCTGGAGAGGCAAGGTCACCCACTGATTCGCCCGCAGTGCCGGGCTTGCGACGATTGCGCCCGCCACGAGACCCACGTCGTCGCTTGGCCGACCCCGGAGGCGCCACATCGGCGGCCGGAGCGTTACCTAAGAATGAGGGGCCCGGCGCCGAAGACGCCTCTGCTGGCGCTGCTGGCACCGGCCCGGTGGATGAGTGCTGCGTGGGGACCGAGGGGTCCGACATGAAGCGATTCCCTTCTCGAACTGCCACCGCTGCGCCGTGGCGCGAACGCCTTGGGACAGGGTGGAGGAGCCGCAGTCGCGTGGATGTCGCGGCGCGCAGCGATGAGGGCTGCGAACTTCCGGGACAGCGCGCCAGGGCGAACGGACATGAACGTTTGGTTGCATCCGAGAGTCCACCAACGCAACTGCGGCACAGGCCGCAGTCCCATTGGAACGGCCGGGTCCCTGCCGCAGCCGCCGATGGCGCGCCACCAGCACCACGGCAACGAAGCTGACCTTCAGCGCTCCAACCAGGAATCTCGTCATAACGACATCACCCTACCCGACTCCACCACGGCTACTCCGGGGTTGATGACGGGGTTGATGAAACGTCAGCAACCTTGAGGGATCGACAATCGGTTCACGCCGTAGGTTGCCAACTGATGAGTGCGCCCACCGACGCCCCGCCGGATCACATAGTGCGCATCGAACGCCGTGATCCCCGCCCCGACGATGCGTTACTCGGCATGGACCTGGCAGACCTGGGATATAGCACCAGCGGTGTGAGGCGTAGTGAATTGGTGTTTCTCGGCGGGCGCTTCGACCAGGAAGGCTTGGACCGGGTGCTCCAGACGCTGCTGCGGGAACCACTCGGAGTGGACCTCACGGTGGGACCTCCGCCCGCGATGGTCGATCACGTGACCGTGGTGGAGGTGGCGCGTCGTGCTGGCGTCACTGATCCGGCGGCCACCGAATTGGTTCGGGCGGCCCAACGCTTCGGTGTCGCTGTCGATCGGGCGGCGTCGGGCACTCGTCTGGAGCTGAGTGATCTGCGCGACAACAGGGGCCAGCGTCCGTCGGAATCGGCAATGGCTGACCTGTGTAGTCGCCTGCTGGCCAATCCCGTGGTGGAGCAGTGGGCGTTGGACGAAGTGAAACCTGGCTTCGTGGTTGGCGACGACACAGCCGCTGCCGGTCACGAGGTCGAAGTCATCGAACTACGTACGCTTGACCCCGACGCTCTCGAACTGCTCAACCGCCAACGCAGTTTGGCCCTCGACACCGAAGAACTGCGCGTCATCCAGCAATGGTTCACCGGTGAACAGCGTGACCCCACCGACGTGGAACTGGAGACCCTGGCCCAAACCTGGAGTGAGCACTGCTCCCACAAGACCTTTCGGGCCCACATCAACACTGGTGACGGGCTCACCGTGGAGCCGCTGTTGCGCCAACTCCAGGCCGCCACCACCACCATTGCTGCGCCCTGGGTGGTGTCGGCCTTCGTGGGTAATGCGGGCATCGTGGAGCTCAGCCCGGGTAACTCGGTAGCGGTGAAGGTGGAGACCCATAATCATCCGAGTGCGGTGGAGCCATTCGGTGGAGCCAACACCGGCGTGGGCGGCGTCATCCGCGACGTTTTGGCGGCGCCCGCCCAGCCCATTGCCCTCGTCGACGTGCTGTGTTTCGGCCCGCTCGACACCGATCCGGTGACACTCCCCCATGGCGTGCTGTCGCCGCGACGGGTGGCCGAAGGGGTAGTGGGCGGCGTCGCCGATTACGGCAACAAGATGGGGGTACCCACGGTGGCTGGAGCCGTACTGTTCGACCCTGGCTTTCTCGCCAACCCATTGGTGTTCTGCGGCTGTGTGGGCCGGGTACATGAGGGGGCGGTTGCGCTCACAGGTCCCCACCGTGGCGACCGTGTGGTGGTCATCGGCGGAGCCACGGGCCGTGACGGCATTCGCGGCGCCACGTTCTCCTCCATGACCATGGACGCCACTTCTGGCAGCGTGGCGGGCGCCTCGGTGCAGATCGGCGATCCCATAGTGGAGAAACTGGTGACCGACGCGCTGGCCGAACTGTTCAACCGGCCGGCTCCTTTGTGCACCGCCCTCACCGATTGTGGTGCCGGGGGGCTGGCATCGGCAATTGGGGAGATGGCGGACGGGGTGGGTGCCGACATTGATCTGGCCCACGCCCCCCGCAAGTATCGCGGGCTCCACCCATGGGAAGTGTGGCTGTCCGAAGCGCAGGAGCGCATGGTGTTGTCGGTAGATCCCGGACGGGTGGATGAGGTGTTGGCGATATGCGAACGCCACGGGGTGATTGCGGCCGATCTTGGTTCCTTCACCGGCGACTCTCGATTGGTGGTCCGTAACGGTGGGGATGTGGTGCTTGATTTACCAACGGCGTTTTTGCACCACGGTCGTCCCCCTCGCCACATGACCGCAGAGATGGTGGCGCCTGATCGGTCATTGCGCTCGGCGCGGGTGCTCCCTACTGACGTCGGTGACGTACTCATGCAATTGATGGCCCATCCCAACATTGCCTCCAAGGCTTCCACCATCCACCGCTATGACTACGAGGTCCTTGGTTCCACGGTGGTGCGCCCGCTCACCG
>JANYHQ010000598.1 GCA_025358985.1 Acidimicrobiales bacterium | reverse complement strand
GGCCAACATCAACGGCTCCTCGCCCGTTCAGAACTTCATCTCCGTGGCCAGCCGGCCATACGGGCTAGCAGTGAACGCTACCCACATCTTTTGGGCCAACTTCGAAGACAACGCTGGCACCGGCGTGGGACGGGCCACCATTGCCGGCACCGGCGTCACCGCAGCGTTCATCCCCACCGGCAGCGCTCCCACAGGCTTGGCGGTGGATGCGACCCACGTTTACTGGTCGAACTTCTCGTCGAACACCATTGGACGGGCCAACCTCGACAACACTTCGCCCGACCAGAGTTGGCTCACCGGAGCTACTGGACCGGTGGGTATCGATCTCAATGCGACCCATCTGTATTGGAGCAACTACAACCCAACGCCTCCCAAGGTGGCTCGTACTGCGTTTGACTTCACTGCCCCGTTGATTGCTGGGCCGTCCTCGTTCACGGCAGTGGCCACCACGCCTGCTGGCACCACTCTCACGTACGCCACCCCGGTTTCCGCCACTGACCCCGATGACACCGGCATCGTTCCCACCTGCAACGTCGGAACCCTCACCGGTGGCACCTTCCCCCTTGGTAATACCGTGGTCAACTGCGACGCGGTCGATCCGGTGGGCAACGCCGCCATCACCAAGACATTCACCGTCACGGTGAACCTGCCTCCGGCTCCTGTCCTCACCCTGTCGCCGAATCTGAACGTCACGGCTACCTCATTGGCGGGCGCCATCGTCACCTACGCCGCCCCCACTTCAACATCGACGCCTACCTGTCTGCCCGCCTCGGGTATCCAATACCCCATTGGCGTGACCACAGTGATGTGCAGTGCCACTGACAGCGTCGGTCAAACCACCAACGGATCATTCACCATCACCGTCACCAAGCCTGGCTTCCCCACGTTTTCGCCGAGTCCCCTCCCTAATCAGGTGGTGACGGCGACGTCGTCCGCCGGTGCCGTGGTGACGTACGCGTCACCCACAGCCAGCGCCGGGACTCCGTCGTGTGCCCCGGCATCCGGCACCACTTTCCCCATTGGTATGACCACGGTGACCTGCACCACCACTGACAATCTGGCGCAAACCACCACGGCCACCTTCATGGTCACGGTGAACAAGCCCGCCGCTCCTGTACTCACCCTGCCCAGCAACCAGTCGGCCACCGCCACCTCGGCCGCCGGTGTGGCAGTGACGTACCCAGCCGCCACGGCTACCAGTGGCACCCCCACCTGCGCTCCGGCTTCAGGGGCGGTGTTCCCGGTGGGCGTCACCACGGTGACCTGTTCCGCCACCGATGGCTTTGCCCAAACCACCACCGGCACCTTCACGGTGACAGTTGCCCCGGTGCCTACTCCCGTTGCCGCCACTCCTCCGGCCTCGGGCAACCCGGCCGCTGAGCCAGCCCTTGTGGCCGTCGCAGCTACCACCACGGTTGCTCCGACCACCACCGCCACGCCGACCACCACGGTGGCCCCCGTTGCCACCACCAAGCCGGCACCCACATCAACCCCCACCACCACTGCTCCGATCGTGGCCGTGGTGGCACCGTCGACCAAGGTTCTCCCGGCCACTGCGGTCATCGAGGAGCCCACCTTTACTGGCTGATTCAGCTGCAACCCCAACAAGAATGGGTCGGCGTAGCATTCTTGTTGGGGAAGATGGGCAAATAGCCTATTTTCCCAAACAAGATTGCGGATGGAACCCATTCTTGTTTGGCTTGATCGGCGGCGGTGAGGGGAAGTGCGAAACTGCGGGGGTGTACCCCGTGATGCTCGATGTCCGTGACCGGCCCTGCCTGGTGGTGGGAGCGGGCGCGGTGGGTACCCGCAAGGTGGAGGGGCTCCTTGCCCAGGGAGCAACGGTGACCGTGGTGTCGCCGGAGTTGTCGACTCGGGTCCAAACGCTTCGAGAAGACGGCCGCATCACCGTTGATATGCGCGCGTACGTACCTACCGACCTCGACGGATGCTGGTTGGTGATAGCGGCTACGGGCAACGAAACGGTGAACCAGAGCGTGTACGACGACGCCCAGGCTGCCCGCGTATGGTCTAACTGCGCCGACGAACCCGACCGATGCGCCTTCATCCTTCCCGCAGTACATCGTGACGGCCAGATCACGATTTCGGTATCCACCGGGGGGGCCAGCCCATCGCTGGCCAAATGGCTGAGGGACCGATTGGCCGATGCGTTACCGGGCGATGCCGATGCCCTCGCCGCCGCGCTGGCCGACAAACGTCGCCAAGTCCAAGCCGCTGGGGGATCCACAGAGGACATCGACTGGCGGCCGATCATCGACGAACTCCATGGAGCCAACAGCACTCCGGAGAGTTCGTTGTGAACAGGGAGTACTGGTTCCGTACTCGACGTTTTCGGCCCCGCCAGTACGGCGTGACGAAGTGACTCCCCTGGTCGTACATACGGTGGACTATCACACCGCTGGAGAACCGTTTCGGATAGTGGTGGGCGGCGTGCCTCCTACCCAGGGGGATACGGTGCTCGATCGTCGGTCTTGGGCTCAGCAGCACCTCGACCGCATTCGTGCCTTCCTGGTGAATGAGCCGCGCGGGCATGCCGACATGTACGGCTGTTTCGTGACTCCTCCGGATGACG
>JANYHQ010000101.1 GCA_025358985.1 Acidimicrobiales bacterium | reverse complement strand
TCTGGGCTGAACGGGCCAAAACTCGACGGCAAATCGCGCAACACCGTCGCCGGATGCAACACGCCTTGGTCGATGCCGAGCGCGTACACAAACGGTTTTAAGGTAGAGCCGGGCGAGCGCTTCGCCAGCGTGCCGTTGACTTGCCCTTCAATATCGGCATTAAAAAAATCGGATGAGCCCACCACCGCTTTGACCGCCATCGTCCGCGTGTCCAGCAGCATCGCCGATGCGTTGCGAATACCGATGCGATTATTGGCCGCCACATAGGCGCGCAAATGGCATACGCGCACGTACGGCTGCGCGAATCTTGGCCACCGCATCGCTCATGGGTATCACCTGCTTGCCTTCCATGTGTCCGCACCGCTTGGGGGTCACCTGATCTTCCAGATGGAAGCCGGCCACACCGGCCTGTTCATAGAGTTGCACCGCTCGAATGACATTGATCGGGTTGCCGTATCCGGTGTCCATATCGGCAATCAACGGGATGCCAATGGCCTGCGTGATGCGCCGCACGTTGTCCACCATTTCGCTCAAGGTCAACAGGCCTACGTCGGGTCGGCCCAACAGTGATGCGGCGGTGCCGAATCCGGTCATGTACGCGCACTCGAATCCGGCCTCCTCACCCAGTCGGGCGGTAAGCCCGTCGTAGCAACCGGGGGCTGTTATCACCCCGGGTCTGGCCAGTAGCTCACGAAGGCGACGCGGACCTGTAGATACAGGATGAAGGAAGTCCATGAGCGGTGAGTCTCGCATCGCTCTGGCACTGGGGCTGTTAAAAACTGTCATGGGTATTCTGGATTCCACTCAACAGGCTGCTTGGGAGCGCGATGGTTTCTTGGTGATCGAGGACCTGGTGGACACCGGCGTGTGTGTTGAGTTACAGCAGCGGGCCCATGCAATCGTGGAGGAGTTCGATCCAAGTGCGCACCGCAGTGTGTTCACCACCAATGAGCAAACGCGCACCTCCGATGATTGGTTCTTGGGATCGGGGGGTGACGTGCGCTGCTTTCTGGAGGAGGAAGCAGTGGATGCCGACGGCAACTTGCTTCGTTCCAAGCAAGGGGCGGTGAACAAGATTGGTCACGCCCAACACGATCTCGATGCCACGTTCAGCCGATTCACCCGCACCTCGGAGATGGCGCAGTTGGCTGCCGCAGTTGGTTTGGGTGACCCGAAGCTGCTGCAAAGCATGTACATCTTCAAGAACCCTCATATCGGCGGCGAGGTCACCTGCCACCAAGACGCCACGTTCTTGTATACCGACCCCATCACCGTCACCGGGTTCTGGTTTGCCATCGAGGACGCCACCGTGGACAACGGATGTCTGTGGGCGGTACCGGGCGGACACCGCACCACGCTACGCACCAAGTTCGTCCGCAACGATGCCGACAACGATTCAGCGGGCACTAGCTTCGAGGTCAGCGGTCCCGAGATCAGTACCGATGGGGCAGTGCCGTTGCCGGCCAGGGCCGGCACCATGGTGATGCTGCATGGACTACTGCCTCACTTCAGCGGCCCCAATCGCTCCGACAAGCGGCGTGACGCGTACTCCGTGCACATCATCGACGGCACCGCCCGCTACCCCGCCGAGAATTGGTTACAGCGAGGTGCCGCCGGCCCGTTGCGAGGATTCTCGTAGTCGCGCAGCTCGCATTGCGAACGTGGATCGATCATCGAGTTGTCCGTGCAGCCGATCGCAATAATGCCAGTCCAATCCGGACGCTGATCTGTTCGGGGCGAGTGTGGACGTCCTGCAGGTCTGTGGGCGTCCAGCGGTGCTGCGGGTGGTCCACGAACCTGCTCCACGTCCACAAGTTGGGCCCGCCATTCGCTTGCCAGGGGCACGCCGAAGTGCCGGTAGTCCCGAGCCGCCCGATTGTGTTGGTTATCCGGGTGGGTGGGTGTGGTAGGTGGTGTTGGCGTTGCCGGTGACGGTCCAGTCGTGGTGGATCGTTTGGTGGTGTTTGCGGCAGAAGAGGCAGCAGTTGGTTTGTGTGGTGGTGCCGCCGTTGGCTCAGTGGTGATGTGGTGTATTTCTGAGAACCAGGCGGGTGTGTCGCATCCTGGTGCGCGGCAGTGTTTGTCTCGTTGTTCGACGGCGGTGCGTAGCCTGGTGGGGATGACCCGGGTTTTGCGGCCCACGTCCAAGGACTTCGGAGCGGCCGTTGGTGGCCACCCGGGTGACGGCTGCGTCGCAGCACAGTTGCCGCGCGGTGTCCGCATCCAACCCCGCTCTCATGCGTGGGGCAATAGCGCGGCCCGGGGTGGTGCGGGCGAGTACGGCGAGGTCGACGGTGACGGTCACATGGGGTCGTTGACCGTTGGTGGTTGGTCGGGTGGTGTGGTGATCCAGGAAGAACCCGCAAATGAGTACCAACGCGTCGGCCCGTTTTGTCCTGCTGTCCGGGTATCGGTGGGACCGTCTTCCCTGGTATGGGTGAGTTCGATGGCGGAGTCGAGGTGACCGTGGACTTCGAACTGACCGTCTAGTCCGGGTGATACATGAAACACCGACGGTAACGTGTCGGTTGTACACGACGAGAATCGACGCCGCAACCAAAAACACCAATGAAAAGACGTTGCTCGCGTTTGGACTTTGTCTCTGGGATCAGGACTCGAACTCGATCGGTCCTTGCCCTGTTCTCGGACCACGGCGTTGGCGAACTGCACGGCTTCAAGTGGTTTCTCCGAATCTACGAGCGCCAGTCACGTTCGGCGGAGACCGGCGTGGACGGCGAGTACCAGCGCCATGCCGCATGCCGCCATTACGGGCTGGCCCGCAGCGGCGGTCCACAGTTCGAATCCTGCGGCCAGGCTGAACCCGGCCAGGATGGTGAGTCTGGCGGCAAGTACGGCATCGGCCGCAGATGGCTGTGCCCCCGATGCGTTGGCCAACAGGGCGCTGCGCTCCTTGGGCGACAGGAACCGTACGATTACGGCCAACACCATCAAGGAAACCAGCATCACTGGGAGCTTCTGCAACCACCAAGCACCGGTGCCAACGGCTGCTGTGGGCAGTAGCTGAAACTGACCCAGCGTCACCGCCGCGATCGACAATGCGGTGAAATGCCATAGGTATGACGTCATCGTCATGGTGTTGGCCACCACCACCGTCTTCCACATCCCGGGCCGTCTGGTGAGGATGCCACTGACCACCGGGGCCGCAGCGATGGCCCAGCAACACAAACCCAGGCCGTAGAACATCAGAGCCAATGACGGGGGCCACGTGTTGGCAAAGCGCGAACCCGGGACGCTCACCATGGCCAACGGCCACGGTCCGACTGCCACAAGTGCACCCGCAGTGACCCAGCCAAACGTGCCGAGGCGAAGCAGTCGACGCCCGTGCGGGAGATGTCCGTCCTTCCACGCGAAACCCAGCACCTGGAATGCCAGCCATCCAATGACGATGTTGATCTGCGGCACGAACCGGACCCCCGGGAAACGAGCTGCCTCGCCCAGTGCGAACACCAAAGTAAGCGCGCCTATAAATCTCCATCCGTGTGTGCGGTACAGGCGAAGTGTGAGGGGGGACAGGGCGGTGTCTGCCACGTAGTTGGCCAGAAACCACAATGGAATGGCGGCCACACCCACGGCCATGTCGGTGAGTTTTCCCAACCCCAGCGCATGGCCAACGATGAGCAGCACG
>JANYHQ010000067.1 GCA_025358985.1 Acidimicrobiales bacterium | reverse complement strand
CGTGCTGGAAGCGCTGCCCAAGATGCTGCCCGGCTGCGACACGGACGTGGCCGATGTGGTGGCTCGGTCTTTCAAGCGACGGGGCATCACCATGCGCCTCGGCGTGCCGGTGTCAGGCCATACGCCCACGCCGGACGGCACCCAGACCACGGTGCACTTCGGCGATGGCGAGACCATCACGGTGGACATGGTGGTGGTGTCGGTGGGACGACGGCCGCGTAGTGAAGAGTTGCTGGCCGAGGGTACAGGCGTTGCACTCACCGATCGTGGTTTCATCCAGGTCGACCCCTATATGCGTACCACTGCTCCCAACGTGTACGCCGTGGGTGACATCGTGCCTACTGCGCAATTGGCCCATATTGGTTATGCCGAAGCCATCGTGGCGGTCAAGACGATTCTGGGCGAGCATGCCGTTCCCATCGCCTACGACCGAGTGCCGTGGTGCATCTACTGTCATCCCGAAGTGGCCTTTGCTGGTCTCTCCGAGGAACAGGCAGTGGCAGCGGGATATGAGGTGAAGGTGGAGAAGCACAAGTTCACCGGTAACGGTCGGGCCATGATCGTGGGTGAAACCGAGGGGCTGGTAAAAATCATCGCCGCCAAACAGCCCGATGGTAGAGCCGGTCAAATACTAGGTGTACATATGGTTGGCCCTTGGGTCACCGAGCAATTGGGCCAGGCATATCTGGCTGTCAACTGGGAGGCCTCGGTGGACGAGGTGGCCCAATTCATCCAACCACACCCCTCCTTGTCGGAGACCTTCGGTGAGGCGATGCTCGCCTTGACCGGGAGAGGACTGAACGGCTGATGTCGGACGTCACGATGCCCCAACTCGGTGAGACTGTCACCGAGGGAACCATCACGAAATGGTTCAAGAAGGTTGGAGATCGAGTGGAGCGCGACGAGCTGCTCTTCGAGGTCTCCACCGACAAGGTCGACTCGGAGGTCACCGCGTCCGCGGCTGGTGTCCTGTCGGAGATTCGCGTGCCTGAGGGTGACACGGTGGACGTGGGCGCCGTGTTGGCCGTCATCAGTGACGGTGCTGCGGCCCTGGCCGAAACCCCCGCCGCGGTGGCACCCGCCCCCGAGGCGGCCCCGGCCCCCATCGCCGAGGTCGCTCCCGCCGCTCCCGCCCCTCCGGCTCCTGAAGTTGAAGTTGCTCCGGCTCAAATTGCCCAAGCTGCAGCTCCAGCGCCGCCAGAACCAGTGGTCGCGCCTCCGATGGCTCCCGTTCCGGCGGCGCCGCCGACTCCTGCGGTGGCCCCTGTTGCAGCGGGCACCGACGGGTTTGCCAAGGTGCTGTCTCCGGTGGTGCGCAAGCTCATCAACGAGAACGGCTTGGACCCCAATGCCATCAACGGCACCGGAGCGGGCGGTCGTATCACCCGTGAAGATGTGCTGGCCGTGATCGAGGGGCCGCCGTCGGTCGCGACGGCGGCTGCGGTCCCCGCCCCGGCTCCCCTGGCCGCCGCACCCACACCTGCGCCTGCCCCAGTGGCCGCCCCAGTATCCGCGCCCGTGGCCGAAGCAGTGGCTCCTGTGGTGGCGCCGGTGACGGTGATGGCCGCTGTGGCCGCACCACCCGCACCACCCACACCAACTCCCGTGGTGGCTCGGGCCGCTATTCCAGCGGTGGCAGTGGGCCCCCGTGATGACGTCGTGGTGTTCTCCAACATTCGTCGCCGCACCGGTGAGCACATGGTGATGTCGTTGCAGACGGCGCCGCATGCGTTCATTGCCGCCGAGGTCGACTTCGCCGCCATCGACCGAGTGCGAGACAAGCGCAGGGATTCCTTCAAGGCCGACGAAGGCTTCTCGCTGACGTATCTACCGTTCATCACCCGAGCAGTGGTGGAAGCCATCGGCCAGTACCCCCACGTCAATGCCTCCGTCAGCGGTGACTCGCTGGTGGTGCATCGCCAGGTGAATCTAGGTGTCGCAGTCGACCTCGACTTCCAGGGGCTTCTGGTGCCGGTGGTGCGCGACGCCGACGGCAAGCGCATGCGCGCCATCGCCCGTGACATCCACGACATCGCGACCCGGGCCCGCACCAAGAAACTCACCGCCGATGACCTCACCGGCGGCACGTTCACGGTGTCCAATGCCGGTCCCTACGGCATCGATCTCATGAGCTCCATCATCAATCAGCCGCAGGTGGCCATCCTGTCCACCACTGCGGTGAAGAAGCGGCCCGTGGTGGTGGAGTTGCCTGACGGTGGTGACACCATCGCCATCCACCCCACCGGGTGGATCGGATTCTCCTGGGATCATCGGGCCTTCGACGGCGCCTACGCCGCATCGTTTCTGGGCTTGGTGAAGCAACTCCTGGAAACCCGCGACTGGTCCAGCGAGCTGTAGCCGTCATGGGTGGCCCGCTCCATGTTCGTTGGTTGGGACGAGTGGCGTACCACGACGCCCATGCGTTGCAACGGGCGCTCAACGCCGGATCGGCCAATCACCTGCTGTTGCTGGAGCATCCACCCACGTACACCAAGGGGATTCGGGCCAAACCCGAACATCTGCTGGTGGATCCAGCCTCGGTGGGAGCCGAAGTGGTCGACGTCGATCGGGGTGGAGACTTCACTTACCACGGGCCTGGTCAGTTGGTGGGCTACCCCATCCTCACGGTTGCCACTCGGGGTAGTGGCAATGGCGGGATGGCCGACACTGCGGCCTATGTCTGTGGCATTGAGCAAGTCATCATCGATGCCCTTGCTGATCTGGGTTTGCCCGGGGCCACTCGACGCCCCCGACAAGCTGGCGTGTGGCTCGACGTCCATGGCA
>JANYHQ010000053.1 GCA_025358985.1 Acidimicrobiales bacterium | reverse complement strand
CGCAGGCTTCGCTGAACCCGCGTATGACAGCCGGTGACATCATCAGTGAGCCGCTCATCATCCGTGACATACCAGCGGCACTGGCCGAGGCCCGCGCCAGTGAGTTGCTGGACCTCGTGCAGTTGCCTTTGGATGCATTGGAACGCTACCCACATGAGTTCTCCGGTGGCCAGCGCCAGCGCATCGGTATCGCCCGGGCCATTGCTCTGAACCCCGATCTGGTGGTGCTCGATGAACCGGTATCGGCATTGGATGTGAGCATCCAGGCCGAGATCATTCGACTACTGGATCGTCTTCGTACCGAGCTGGGACTGGCCTATCTGTTCATCGCCCACGACCTGTCGGTAGTTCGCCATCTCAGTGATCGAGTGGCTGTGATGTATCTGGGCCGCATCGTGGAGATTGGCACCAATGAACAGATCTACGAGCAGTCCTCGCATCCGTATACACAAGCGCTGCTCTCGGCGGCACCCGTGCCAGATCCGGTGGTGGAACGCAGCCGGGTACGCATTGTGCTGCAGGGCGACCCGCCCGACCCCGCCGACCCGCCGTCGGGCTGCTCGTTCCGCACCCGTTGTTGGAAGGCCCAGGACATATGCGCGCAGGTGATGCCGCCGTTGGCTGACCCGGGCCTGGGCCATGCGGTGGCGTGTCATTTTCCGGAGGTCCGCAACATGCTCAACCGAATGTAGTCAGGTCGAGTTCGAGTTGGAGATGCCGAAGATACGCCGGACGTTTCCGCCCAGGAAAGCGTGCCGGGTGGGCTCCGAAAGCGACCCCACTTGGCGGGTGAGCGCATCCACCCACGTACCGGGATGATCGGGATGGGGATAGTCCGTGGCCCACATGAAGCAGTGGGCACCCACATGGTCCATGATGAATGGCGCGGCCGTTTCGTCGGGATCTCCCGAGATGAAACACTGCCGCGTAAAGATCTCGCTGGGTTTGGCAGTGATGGGCACGCCTCTACCGCTGGGGGTTTCGAAGACAGCATCGGCGCGGTCCAAGAAGCTGCCGATCCAACCCATACCGGACTCCAGAACACCGAGTTTCAGCGTAGGGAATCGCTCGAACGTGCCGTGTCCGTAGAACGTCAGCAGTGCCTGCTGTACTCCTTGGCGCAAGGCCACGTTGTAGTGGAACTCGCGCGCCGGGCCCAGGCGATCGAAGCGCACCGGCACCGTCCACTCGGGTTCATACGTGGGATGGATGGCGATGGGCACACCCAATTCCACGGCCTTGGCGAAGAGCACATCATGATCAGGATGGCCATGGCCCTTGCGAGTATGGGTGAACGGAGCCACCCAACCACCACGGCAGCCATCGGCCACGGCCCGCTCCAACTCCGCTGCCGAACCGGCCGGATCAAGCAGGGTGAGGTGGGCCACCGGCACCAGTCGACCGCCTGACTCACGACAGAAGTCCGCAATCCATCGATTGTAAGCGCGCATATAAGCCAGGGTAATCTCTGGGTCGGTCACCTCGCACTCCCACAGAAGACTCACGGTGGGATACAGAACAGCCGCTTCCAGGTTCTCCTTGTCCAGCAGTGCCAGTCGCTCATTGGGGTCACCAGCTCCGTAAGGAATGTTGTCCATGTACTTTCGCTCTGGGCTCGGCCGCGCATCGGCATCACCCATGGCTCCCATGAGCCCCAATACCCCTTTGACGGTTTTCAGGCTGGGTTGCCCATTGAGTTCGAGGTACTCCAAACCCTTGTTGTCGACCTTGATACGAATGGCGCTGTCCATATAGCGCTGCTCCAAGTACTGCTCCCATAACCAGCCCGGTTCCAGTACATGGCCGTCGGCATCAATGGTGCCACTATACGGAAATGCTTTGATCTCGTAACCCATGATCAAGCCTCAGCTGCCGACGGGAACTTTGGACTTGGGAGTTTGGTTGGACGCCATTTGGTGCGGGGTGGTGTCGATGTCTTCCAACTCGATTCGACCGGCCAGAACGTCGGCCTTCCAAGCAGCATGGCCAGCCTCTAGGGCATGGAACTCTGGCATCACTTCAGCGGCGAACAGCTCCAACGAGCTCATGATGTCTTCATGGCGGTTCTTGCCCGCTTGATTGAGCAGGATGATCTGGTCCACATTGGACTCGGCGAAGTGCGCCAGCTTGCGTCGGATGGTGGCCGGCGACCCGATGAGACCGCTGTGCTGCGCACTCTGCCCCGATGGAGTCAGTTTCCACTTCTGATACTCGTCCCACAGGCTGAGGGTGCCCGGCGCCACCGGACCGTTGATGTTGTAGAACCGCAATGCAAACTGGAAGAAGGAGCTGCCGTCGGCCTGCGCACGAGCTTGTTCATCCGTAGGCGCGCACATGAATTGCGACACCACGGCGATATTGGGATTGGGTTGATATGGACCAAGCGGATCGAAGCGCTTCACGAACGAGTTGTAATAGGCGTTGACCCATGCTTTGGCCGCTTCGGCGGACACAAACTGAAATCCCAGCGCCCCGATGCCCCGCCGACCGGCCATCTCGATGGTGTCGAGCTGCGAGCACGCCACCCACAACGGTGGATGCGGTGTCTGATACGGCTTGGGCACAACGTTGCGCAGTGGAAAATCGAAGTACTCACCGTGGTACTCCCAACCCTCTTCGGTGAACATGGGCATCACACATCGAACGGCGTCCTCCCAAATGGCGCGCTTGTCGCGGAAGCGTCGGTCGAAGGGATGTAACTCCGTCACGCTGGAGCCCTCACCCATACCGAATTCGACCCGGCCATGGCTGATGAGATCAAGCGTGCTGATCCGTTCCGCCACCCGCGCCGGATGATTGGTGGTGAGTTGCACAATGCCGTGACCCAATCGAATGCGCTTGGTGCGCTGAGACGCGGCAGCCAAGAACACTTCGGGTGCAGACGAATGCGAGTACTCCTCCAGAAAGTGGTGTTCCACTTCCCAGGCGTAGTCGAAGCCGAGTTGATCGGCGCGTTCCACCTGATCGAGTGCGTGCTGCAACAGCTCGTACTCGTCGCGTGGCAACCACGGCTTGGGAAGTTGCAGTTCATAGAAGATGCCGAACTTCATCATGGTCCCCCTGGGTTGAGCATCAACCTATCGATGCGGCTGGGCCGGGGCCAGTTGGCAATACGGTGTGGCCATGCCCAGCATGTTTGATCTGGTGACTGTCGACGCCGCAGACAGTGAGTTGGTGGCTGGATTCTGGGCCGCTGCACTGTTGCTCGTCGAGGTGCAGCGCGAGGACAATGGGCGGTGGATTGTGCTGGCCGATGCCACTGGCATGCGTCGAATTGGAGTACAGCGCATCACCGACTTGGGCGTTGCCTCGGCTTGCTGGGATGGAGCGGACAAGCCACGGTTGCACCTGGATGTGGCGTGCGCTCCTGCCGAATTCGACGCCGAGGTGGAGCGATTGTTGCTATTGGGTGCCATTCAACTGCGCCTCCCGCGCCACGAGGACTACGGGGCCATTGCCACGATGACCGATGTTGAGGGCAACGTGTTCGATCTGTGCGCGTACCACTAGGTTGCGGTGATGGGAGCACATGACTGCAGGGTAGTGGTGGTCACCGGGGCAGCGTCGGGTATCGGCCGAGCGGCGGTGGAGCGCATTCGCGCCGAAGGCGGATCGGTAGTGGCAGTAGACCGGGCGGCCGAGGCCTTGGAGTGGTGCCGGGCCCTCGACGGCGTGGCCACGCTGGTGGGCGATGTCACCGATGTTGCGGTCAATGCGGCAGCCGTGGCGCTGGCCGTG
>JANYHQ010000043.1 GCA_025358985.1 Acidimicrobiales bacterium | reverse complement strand
GGCCCGACGTGCCTCCCGACCCGTGCCACCCCCGGGAACCGCCCGTCGTGGTGTTCACCCGGCTACATGGGTCACCGTGGCAGCGGTGGTGCTGTTCAGTGCGGTGACTTCCGGGTTGGCCATTCGCGCCCATCGCAATTTCGGTACGTGGGGCTTTGATATGGGTATATACGATCAGGCGTTGTGGTTGGTGGCGCGCGGACACTCGTTCATCACTGTGCGGGGCCTACCGGTGTGGGGGCACCATGTGAATTTGGTGCTGTACCTCCTGGCTCCCGTGTCGTGGTTGGGCGGTGGACCATCCGCCTTGGTGGCCATCCAGTCCGTGTCCCTCGGCTTGGGTGCCCTACCGGTGTCGTGGTTGACCCGTGACCGGTTCCGATCTCCATGGGCGGGTTGCTTTGCCGCAGTCGTGTATTTGCTGTACCCACCGGTGGGCTGGTTGACCTGGATCAACTTCCATCCCGAAGCCCTGTCCGTCAGTGCGCTTATCTTTGCGTGGTGGTTGGCCTCGCGACGACGATGGGTGTGGTTTGGGGTCGCCGTGGGGTTGGCCCTCAGCACCCGCGAAGAAGTGGGCCTCCAGGTGGCCATCATGGGCGCAGTGATGATGGGGAGGTGGGTGTTTGGCCGACGTGCGATTTCCGGGAGTGGTCGTGGGGCGGTGCGTGCCGATGGCATTGCAGGTGCGTGCGCATTGGTGGCAAGTGCCATGTGGTTCATCGTGTGTTCGAAGCTGGTGATACCGCACTATCTCGGCGGTGGCGACGCGTTCTATATTCGCCACTTCTACGGCGCATATGGGTCGACCATGGGCGAGGTGGTGGCCCATCTGGTGACTCATCCCGGTACCGTGGTGCACCTCGCCGCCCAACCCGACCGGGTGCGATTCGCAGCCGACCTATTGGGCCCGCTCGGTGGGTTGCCAATTCTTGGATTGCCCTTCCTGGCCATGGCCGGGCCGCACAGCCTTGCGACATTGGCCGGGTCGGAAGGATTTCTTCGTGATGTGCGTTTTCAATACACCGCCCTGATGATTCCGGGACTGGTGATCGGTGCCATCGAAGGCGCTGCATTGCTGGTGCGGCGTCGTCGAAGTCTGGGCAAAGTGTTGGCGGTGTGGCTGGCGATATGCAGCCTGGGTGGGGCGATGTTGCGCGGCCCGCTGCCCTTCAGTGCCCAAGGCGATACGTGGGTGGGTCCCACTTCGAGAGTGGCGGCCATGCAAGCAGCAGTGGATTCAGTGCCATCGGGAGCGGGTGTGGCTGCTACCGAAAACATCATTCCTCATCTTACTCATCGTAGGTATGCCTACGATTTTCCAAACCCGTTTCTACCAATGGTCTACGGAGTGGATGGTGCCGCAGGAGCCAACCCTGCCACGGTCACATGGTTGGTGGTGGACCGCCAAGGTCTATCGCCCAAGTACACGGCAGTGCTCAACGGATTGGTTCGCGTCGGTGGCCGCTTTTCGGTGGTCAGCGAGCGCGATGGCGTGGTGGTGGCCCGCCGACGAGTTGGTGACGGCTGAGGAAGTCGAGCAACAGCTTGGCAATGGTGTCAGCGTGGGTGGCTGGCACCATGTGATCGGCATCATCAATGGTCACCCGCTCGATACCCGGCACCTTGCGCTCGATGTAGTCGGTTGCGCCCACGAATGCTGCGTCGAGTGATCCCACCATCACGATGGCCGGACAGGCAATGTCGGCGAGGTGATCCATAACGTAGGAATCTTGATGCAGGCCCACCAGCGTTTCGGGTCGACCCTGCTTCTCGGCACCGCGGGTGACGTCACGATTCCACTTCTCACGGGCATCGGGTGATCGGAAACCGGGGCCGGTGGCGATGAGACCGAGAGCGGCCATCTTGGTTGGGTTATCGATGGCGTAGCGCGCAGACAGGTATCCGCCCAGCGAATGGCCCACCAGAATGACTCGGTCGTAGGCATCGGCCACCTGACACAACGCGGCATAGGCCAGCGACGGTCCGTAGGCATCGTCGGCCACCTTGGCTGACTGGCCGTGACCGGGCTGGTCCCAGGCCACCATCTCGAAACTGTGGTCGAGCGCAGCTGTCAGTTCCTCCCACACTGTGGCATCGCTGCCCACCCCGTGGGACAAGATGATCGGTAGCCCCGAACCGGTGACGACGGTGTGCAGGTCGATGGGCTGGCTCATTGTGACGACCCTATCTGCGCCCCCGCTACCTGATCCAACCTCAGGGGACCGGAGATCCCGACGCCAATTGCGCCCGAGCGTTTTTCCCAGAAGTGCTCTCGGGCGTGGTTTGCGTCGGACAGACCCGTTTTGCGCCCGAGAATCCTGCTGAGACCCATACTCGGGCGCAAAGTGCAGCTAGTGGGACTTGGCCCTCAGCAGGCCGAGGATCTCCGCAGCGGCGTGGGGGATGTTGGTGCCCGGCCCGTAGATTCCGCTGACGCCGATGTCACGCAGGAACGCATAGTCCTGCTGCGGGATCACCCCGCCGACCACCACGAGCACTTCGCCTGCGCCCGCGGCCCTCAACTCTTTGATCAGCTCTGGCACGAGTGTCTTGTGACCAGCCGCCTGCGACGACACACCCACCACATGGACATCGTTGTCCACTGCGTCGCGAGCCACTTCGGCAGGGGTCTGGAAGAGCGGCGCAACGTCCACATCGAATCCGAGATCGGCGAACGCAGTGGCGATGACCTTGGCCCCACGGTCGTGGCCGTCTTGGCCCATCTTGGCCACCAGCATCCGAGGCCGGCGGCCCTCTTCGACCGCAAAAGTGGCTACATCGGCCACGATGGCCTGGAACTCGGCGTCCTCGTCGTATGCAGCGCCGTATACCCCACTGATGCTACGAATTTGGGCTGAATGGCGGCCGAACACCCGCTCCAGTGCATCGCTGATTTCTCCCACAGTGGCCCGCGCGCGGGTGGCATCAATGGCCAAGGCCAGCAGGTTGGCGTCACCGCGGGCACCGGATTCGAGTGCCGCCAACGTGGCATCTACAGCGACCTGATCACGGGTGGCCCGGATGTGCTGTAGCCGTACAATCTGCTGCGCGCGTACCTTGTCGTTGTCCACATCGAGGACGTCCTGCGGATCCTCCTCAGCCAATCGATACTTGTTGACGCCCACG
The DNA here is from genome assembly GCA_025358985.1 of Acidimicrobiales bacterium. GTDB lineage: Bacteria > Actinomycetota > Acidimicrobiia > Acidimicrobiales > JANYDT01 > JANYHQ01. The sequence goes on along the minus strand of JANYHQ010000043.1, from coordinate 6,952 downwards.
ATGACATCCTCGCCACGATCCACCCGAGCCTGGCGCCGAGCGGCGGAATCCTCGATACGCAGTTTGGGCATCCCGGATTCCACTGCCACTGTCATGCCACCAATGGACTCCACTTCTTCGATTAACTTCCACGCCTCGGTGGCCAGTGCCTCGGTGAGCGACTCCACGTAGTAGCTGCCTCCCAATGGATCCACCACGTTGGTGATACCGGACTCTTCGGCCAATATCAGCTGAGTGTTGCGTGCTATGCGCGCAGAGAATTCGGTGGGGAGCGCGATGGCCTCGTCGAAGGAGTTGGTATGCAAGCTCTGGGTGCCGCCCAACACCGCCGCCATGGCCTCGATGGTGGTACGCACCACGTTGTTCATGGGGTCCTGTTCGGTGAGCGACACACCACTGGTTTGGCAATGCGTCCGCAACATGAGTGACCCAGTGTTCTGAGGATTGAACTCCTTCACGATGCGGGCCCACAGCAGACGGGCGGCGCGCAGCTTGGCCACTTCCATGAAGAAGTTCATACCAATGCAGAAGAAAAAGCTGAGGCGACCGGCGAACTCATCGATACCGAGGCCTGCCGCGATGGCCGCTCGGGCGTACTCACGACCATCGGCCAGCGTGAATGCCAACTCCTGTACGGCGTTGGCCCCCGCCTCCTGCATGTGGTACCCAGAGATGGAGATGGAGTTGAACTTCGGCATGTTTCGGGCCGTGTAGCCGATGATGTCGGCCACGATGCGCATGGACGGCGCAGGCGGATAGATGTAGGTGTTGCGGACCATGAACTCCTTGAGCACATCGTTTTGAATGGTGCCGCTCAACTGGTCTTGGCTCACGCCCTGCTCTTCGGCCGCCACCACATAGCCGGCCAACACAGGCAGAACGGCGCCATTCATGGTCATCGACACGCTCATCTTGTCGAGTGGGATGCCGTCGAACAGGATCTTCATGTCTTCTACGGAGTCGATGGCTACACCCGCTTTTCCCACATCACCAGTGACCCGTGGATGATCTGAGTCGTATCCGCGATGGGTGGCCAAGTCGAAGGCCACACTGATGCCTTGTTGACCGGCCGCCAGATTCTTGCGGTAAAACGCGTTGGAATCTTCGGCCGTGGAAAACCCTGCGTACTGACGAATGGTCCACGCCCGGTTGGTGTACATCGTGGCCCGTACGCCTCGTGTGAACGGAGGCAAACCGGGCAATGTGTTGACCGATTCCAATGCTTCGAGATCGTCGGCCGTGTACAGCGGCTTGACGGCGATGCCCTCCGGCGAGTGCCAGGTGAGGGCGGCAGTCACGTCACCATCCACCTTTGCTTCTTTGGCGGCGAGGCGTTGCCACTGATCCAGGGTGGGCGATTCGAACTCGTTCAGCACACCAGGAAGGCTACCGGTGCCACCCCTACTTTCCAATGCGGGCTCACTCGCAGGGTGGGTGCCGTAGCGTTCGGTGATGCAGACACCACCCGGATTCCCCCATTCCCGCTGCCGTGAGTTACTGCTGATGATGATCGTGGTGGCGTCTCTGGCGGGTTGCGGTTCCACCTCGGCGAAGTCGTTCGACTCCTCGGCGGTCGCACTGCCGGCAGAATCCGGGGCTTCCAAGCCCTCGGATGTGGTGACCATGGCCCTAACAGCCCAACAGAGCAGTGACAAGGTGGTGTACTCGGCCAGCCTTGACGTCACGGTAGAGGACCCCGGTGAGGGCTCGCGTGCCACCACGGCGGCGGCCGTGGACGGCGGGGGGTTCCGGGTGTCGGAGTCGGTGCAACAGAACCGGGTGGATGTGGTGGTGCGGGTTCCCCCGAAGGCATTTCAGAGCACCATCGACGCCATTGCCCGGCTGGGCACCGTCAAGCGGCGCGAGATCAGCTCTGCCGACATCACCGCCAGTTTCGTGGACCTCGAAACTCGGCTGAAGAACGCCAAGGTCAGCCGCGACCGGTTGGCCAAGCTGCTGGCCGACTCCGTGCAGGTCGACAACATCGTGAAGGTGGAAGGAGCACTCCAAGAACGCCAAACCCTGGTGGAGCAACTCGAAGGTCAGATGCGGCTGCTCAAGTCGCAAGTATCGCTATCCACCATCAGCGCCACGTTCGTAACTCCAAAGCACGCCAACGACTTGAAAGTGGATCATGACGTGCCCGGCTTCGTACGGGGGCTGCGCAATGGGTGGGCGGCATTCCGCAACGGGGTGGCCTGGACATTCACCGCCATGGGGGCGTCGTTGCCGTTCCTGGTATTGATTGGCCTACTGGTGGTGCTCGGTCGCCTGGCCCTTCAGGTGTGGCGTGTTCGTCGTAGGAATTTGGCTGCAGGAGTGGCCGTCAGTGACATGGCAAACGACTCCGAGCACGCCATAGGACCAGCTGTCAGCTCCGACGAGCATCCCTCCGACGGTGGTGGCCATGCGTGACCCTGTCGACGTACTGGTGATGAATGCGACCGAACTTCTCACCTGTGTGGGGGTTCGACGAGGGCCCGGCTTGGCCGACTTGGAGGTTCTGCGGAACGCCGCCATTGCCATTGCCGACGGAAAGATCGTTGATGTTGGGGCGTCGACAGATCTGGAGACGCGCTACGACGCCGCGCTGCGTATCGACGCCAGTGGTCGGCTCGTGACCCCGTCGTTCGTGGATGCCCACACTCATTTGGTGCATGCCGGTTCGCGTCACGATGAGTGGGAGCAGCGGGCCACAGGTATACCAAGACATGGCATTGATGGGGGTATCCGGTGGTCTATAGCCCGCACCCGTGAGGCCCACGAAGAAGTGCTACGCGCGCAGGCAATAATCAATCTTGACATAGCGTTGGAGCACGGCACCACGGTACTGGAAGCAAAATCGGGTTACGGGTTGGACCGGGAAACGGAACTGCGCCTATTGCGTATTGCTTCGTCGCTCCAGCATCCCGTGAAGGTGGTGCCCACCTACCTCGGAGCCCATGTACTCCCACCGGAATATGTCGATGATAAAGACGCATACGTCACGCTGGTGATGGACCTGTTGCCCGAGGCCAGCCGCTATGCGCGGTACTGCGACGTGTGGGTGGACCCGGTCGCCTTCACCGCAGACGATGGCCGGCGCATCAGTAGGGCGGCTCAGTCCCATGGCATGGGGGTACGTCTACACGCCGATCAAACCGGACCGGCCGGTGGCAGCGGGCTGGGTGCTGAACTGGGGGCATCGTCAGTGGACCATTTGGAATGCATCTCCGACGCCGACCTCTGCCTGCTTGGCGATTCCAACACTGTGGCCATTGTGTTGCCTGGCGTCACATTCCACATGACCGAGCAGGTACCCCGGATGGTGGACGGCATCGAGCAGCTAGCCGAACGACCTCATATGCCGTCGTGGTGTCGGCGGATCATCAACAGTGGTGCCATCGTTGCGTTGGCTACCGACTACAACCCGGGCACCTGTCCAACCATAAGCATGCAGATGGTGATGCAGGCCGCTGCTCGCTTGTATCGAATGAGCTACGCCGAAATTTGGCACGCCGTTACCGTCAATGCTGCGCAGGCGCTCGATCGTAGCCATCGCAACGGAAGCCTGGTAGCAGGCCACGATGGCGATCTCATCATCTGGTCAGTGCCCGAGCACGGCATGGTCATCAACCGCTTTGGGTACAACTTGGTGGATCAGGTACTGGTGGGTGGCCAAGTGGTGGTGGCGGGGGCCCGCAGGGTCACGTGGTGATCGGCACTGCCTGCAGCTCGATCATGGAGTGCATCAACGCCCCGACTTCAGCAAGAGGCAGCCGCCGAGCGTAGCGAAAGCCCTGGATCAGCGGACCTGGGCCAACAGGCGGCGGCACAGCGCAGGGATTTCCGGAGGTTGGATGGTGGCGGCCCGGATCAGATTGTCAAAGTGCCGTGAAAGCGCCATGACGTGTTCGTCGGAGGTGAACACCAGGTACATCTGTCCTACATACAGAGCGGCGCGCCGTGCGCCGAATACGGTGACTGGCGCGGCGTAGCGCACTCGACCGTCGAAGAGGAACCATCGAAACGTGGGATAGAGCTCGTCGGATAAACGGATCATGCGCTCGAGTTGCTCGCGTCGCAACTGAATCGGAAAGTCCCGCCAGATGCCTTCCCCCCTGGCAAACCCTTCGAGTGACTGCAGTGAACTGCAGCATTCCATCTCCGTTTCGGGTCGACGTTGCCATCGCAGCCGCACCGCCGCTGTGTCGATTTTTTGCTCCGGTCGACTGACAGCCGAGCCTGCCACCTCGTAGCGGATCACGTCTTCGCTTTTGAGGAGGTCGGGAAGCGTGGAAGGGACGTAACGGATCTTGGTGCCCTTGGCCTCCGTGAGCCAGCCGATGAGCCGTTCGTCGTCCGGGGAAAGCACATCACGTTCGAACGATGTCTGCTGGGGCAACAACTCTGTCCGGTCACCGTCATCGTGGCGCAGGCCCAGCAGCCAATCCACCGAAACGTGTCCATGACGGGCCAGGGCCACCAACGTCTCGGTACGGGGGAGGCGCCGATTGGCCGGCGATAACAGCTGCGTGAGGGTGGTGCGGTCAATCTCCAAGGAGCGGGCCAGTGACACCTTGGATCCACCGGCCTGGGTCACGAGACTGGTCAGTCGTTCCCGGAAGGTGTCGAGCAACAGTTGACGTTCGGCCATGTGTCTAGTCAACCATGTGAGTTCTTTCATCATCAAGTGATGATTCTCCACCTCGTACGAAGACAGTTGTGCGTAAATGCGGCATGTTGTGCGCAGATCACCATGGAGGGTGGTCACCTTCGTGTGTATTGATCATGAGGTGCCAAGAAATGCACCACGATCACGTGGGTTACGCCCACCGGGAGAGAACCTCGTTGAATGGCGTTCAGTCGCGCTCGGGGGCGTCATGGTGGCGGTGTTCGTAGGCCTCACCGCCTGGCACTCCCACCTCCCACTCGTGGTGTTCCTTGTGGCCTTGGGATGGTGCTCGGCGTGGTGGACGTCGTTCCAGCATGAGTTGATCCACGGCCACCCCACCCCCAACCGGCGGCTCAATGATGCGCTGGGGCTGGTGTCGCCAGTGATGTGGTTGCCCTACGCCCGCTACAAGACGTCGCATCTTCGTCATCATCGCAACGAGGTGCTCACCGACCCCTTCGACGACCCGGAGAGCTACTACGAAAGCGGTGCGGCCTGGGCTGCGATGGGACAATTTCAGCGCCGATTGATGTGGATCAACCGCACCCTGTTGGGCCGTTTGATCGTGGGCCCGTGGATTTCTGTCACCGCATTTCTGCGTGGCGAGTTGGTACAACTGTGGCGAGGACGCCCGGGTGCCCGTCGGACCTGGGCGCTGCATGTGATGGTTCAGGCTCCGGTGCTGGTGTGGGTGTTTGGCATATGCCATATACCCGTATGGCAGTACGTGGGGAGTGCGGTGTGGATGGGCACGTCGTTGACCATGCTGCGATCTTTTGCGGAACACCGCTGGGTCACCGGCGAAGGAACCCGCTCTGCAGTGGTCAAAGCAGGCTGGCCCTGGGCGTTGCTGTATCTCAACAACAACCTCCACCACGCCCACCACGCCCGGCCCACCGTGGCCTGGTACCGGCTGCCAGCAGTGGCTGAGGAATTGCAGTCTCACTCCCTAGCGGCCGCTGGCGCTGGGTTGTATTTGGGATATTCCCACCTGGCTCGGCTGTATTTGGTACGTCCGTTTTGTCTTCCGGTGCATCCCAGTGCCCCCGAAGCTGAGGAACTCCGGTCCTTACGTCCCGTGGCGTCCTGAGTTCTTCGGCCAGAATCGCCGCCGTGATCGCTTCACTCCCCATGTATGACTATCCGGAGATCCGCCGGTACACCGATGCGTTCTGGTTGGCGGTGGCGGCGGACTTGCGGGAAGCGGGCCTATCCGACGTTCCGGAGGGGCTCACTCGGCCCACCGGACCGTTGGTGGAGCACTGGCTGCGCCCGGATCTGTACATGTCCCATACCTGTGGCTATCCGCTGGTGCGTCAACTCACTCCGGCTCAGCACCTGCTGGGGTCATTCTCGGTACAAGCGGGTGATCCGGAACGACCCGGTTGGTACCGCAGTGTGGTGGTGTGTCGCTCGTCTGATGCTCGGGGCGACGGGGGCCTTGGGGCATTTGGTGGAGCGACCGCAGCGGCCAATGACGAAGGGTCGCTGTCGGGTTGGGTGAGCCTGGGCTGGGCCATGTCTCAGGCTGGGATTCGTCCGGGTCGCGTCAGCTTCAGCGGCGGTCACGAGTTCAGTGTCACCATGGTTGGCGAGGGCGCCGCCGATGTGGCGTGCATCGACGCGCATTCGTTTGCGTTGCTGTCGGCTCATCGTCCCCACTGCATTGGTGGCCTGCGCATCATCGGCTACGGACCGTCGATTGCCGTCACTCCGCTGTTCACCGCCCAGCCAGAGTTGGTGGATGCGCTGCGGGCGGCGGTCACGGCGGCTGTTCTCCGCTTGTCGGACGAGGCCCGGGCTGCGCTCATGATCACCGGCTTCGTGCCCCACGGACGAGAAGCGTTCGAGCCGGTACAGGCGATGGCTGTTGAGGCGCTTGCGGTGCTGCCCGTCTGAGGCGAGGCTGGCCAACACTCGCTCACAAACCGGCGATGGCCAAGTACTTCAACTCCGACCAATCGTCCATGCCCCACCGGCTGCCCTCGCGTCCCAGTCCTGATTCCTTCACCCCACCAAACGGTGCTTCGGCGGTACTCAGCAAGCCGGTGTTCACCGCCACCATGCCCGATTCAATGGCGGCACCCACTCGCCATACCCGTGCATTGTCACGAGTGAAGAAGTACGCAGTGAGCCCGAACGGTGTGTCATTGGCCAAGCGGATGGCCTCGTCTTCGGTGTCGAAGATGGTGACTCCAGCCACCGGTCCAAACGTCTCTTCGCAACACATCAACGCGTCGGGCGCAACATTGTCGAGCAGCGTCGGTTGGAAGAATCGTCCACCGCGTTCGTGCCTGT
>JANYHQ010000019.1 GCA_025358985.1 Acidimicrobiales bacterium | reverse complement strand
TACCGCTTCAACACCGAACTCGGCACCCTCGACGTCACCGGCCGTGAGGTGCACGCCACGAAGAAGTTCCGCAACGTCGCACATACCGGGAAAGCAGCAATCGTGATCGACGGCCTCGCGCCAGGTGCCGGCTTCAACCCGTGGGCGATGGAAATCGCAGACCCCGCTGAAGCCATCACCGGTCCACCTGCCCTCATTCGCATCCACCCCGACCGAGTCCGCTCCTGGGGCCTCGACCACGCAGTCTGACAACCACAATGGACCCTCCATACTGGACTCTTGCGCGGAATCATCACCGGGAGTGCGATGACGACACGACTAGCTATGCTTCGGGTGATGCCGATGCCACTGCACTCCAGCAGTGAGTAGGTCGTTCGTTTAGCGGACTTCATCCGTGTACTCGGTTCAAGCCACGAAAAAGCTTCTCGAGCGGCTGAAAAGCGCACGTGGGGCCGACGGTCGACGAACCGTCGACGGTGCTTTAGAACTGGTGGGAGTATCCCGACAACGGTGCAAATCGTTGACTAGATCTGTATGCATACTAGTTGTCACCAAGTGGTCAACGTAGCTTCACTTTTCATCATCAACCACAAGAGCCAGGATGATCGATGATCGCTTTCGGGCTGCCCGCCGTCACGGCAAGCGGCGCTCCAAAACGGTGAGATCTCGGATGGCGTACTGGTTATGCCACCACTCCTCTCGGAACACCACATGGAGGCAACGGCGAACTGTGGTCTTCCCGCCGTTCGGTGAGCTGACCTCCCGATCGAGTTGGTCTGCGCTCACGTCGCCGACGTAGTTCTTCACTGCGTTCATTCGACCGTGCCGCACGACCAAGACTTCGGCAAGTGTTGGACACGCGTCGAGATCGGACACGCCGGGCGGCAGGTCTTCATACGGCGGGTTCGGCATGCCAAGGGCGTGAACTGGTTCCAGCTCCGCTAACACCGGTCCAGTGATCCATCGGTCGGTTGCGTAAATCAGGTGCCGGAGCGTCTGGAGGAATGGCCACTCCTCATCGACGGACTCGTCGAGCAGCGCAGCTGGAAGTCGGCGGGCGTGCTCAACGGTCTCGGCAGCGCCTTGTTCGAGAGCGGACCAAGCTGTACGCATCGCATCCGGGTCCGCAGCGGTCAGGAGCTTTCGGATTGGATACCGGTCATCGAGTTGCTGTTCTACGAAGTCCGTGACATCGACACCGTTGATCGTCACACCGGCAACATGCCCCGAGATGTCCACATCGACCAGCCATGCATCGGAGATCTTCACGTTCGAGAAATCGACACCACGAAACTGTGAGCCGCTGAAGTCAGCTTCGATGAACCTGGATCCGCGGGCGTCCTGCATGGCGGCACTCTAGAACTATCGAGGTTTGGGCCTCGGGCGTATCACGGTACAAATGCACTTCGAAGCCTCTTCGTGTCAACCGGCTTTCGGGGAGTTGGCGGGTGCGCCGAATCGCCGAATCGCCTGACGAACAGGCGAACGTTGCGGCGTGCAGCTCGTAGGGGCAACCGGCCCTGCTTGAGCACCGACGAACGGACCGATGAGTTTCGTGCAGCGTTTCGTCGTAACGGGCATGACAACATTCGCCGAACCCCATCGTGTGCATCATCGCGCTCTGACACGCTCCGCCGTGGCCCGCCGGATGCTCCCGCTTCAGGCTCTTCATGAGCAAGATTGGCCTCACCCAGCGTCAATCGGACTGATGGCCGGCGTCTACGCCATCGCCGTTCCCGAACACACACAGGACACCTTCGTCAAAGCATGGCGGGCCCGCCAACAATTCCAAGGACACGCCACCCTGCGCGCCTGGCTCCATCGCATCGCCACCAACACTTCGCGTCGAAACGATCCGTCGCCGACCCGAACGACACATCCGACCAACCGCCGACAGGGTCGCGCCCAGCGACTTGGCCTGGCTCCAACCATTCCCCGACACACTCCTCAACAACCACGAAGGCAACATCGATTTCGACGACATCGCTGACCACTCCCGAGCCACGCCGGAAGCCCAAGCTCTCAGCACCGAAGCAACCGGCTTGGCGTTCCTCGCCGCAATCCAACTCCTCCCGGCGCGCCAACGCGCGGCGCTCATTCTTCGTGACGTTCTCGAATGGACCGCCGCTGACACCGCAACACTTCTCGACACCACCATCGTGTCGGCCAACAGCCTGTTGCAACACCGTCGACTGCGCGCTTCACGCGAACCCGCGGCCTAGGTTCTTCGGTGAGCGAGCCAGTAGCCGACAAGGGCATCGGCGTGGCCGTGCCCGATACCGTGTTCGGTTTTGAGTAAGGCGACAAGTTCCATGTGCTTTTTCTCACTGATGGTGGCAAGGACGGCGAACCAGTGATCGATTGGATGCCCGTAGTTCCGTTCGATCGACGGAAAATATGACGCCGGGCCTTGCACTTTCGCTGATTCCGATTTGGCTGATGTCTTCTTCACGGTCATGACGGCTGGCCCTTCGATGTATTTGGGGATACAGCGTTGCGACATACGTTCATCGCGATGTCCCGTCGAACATCTGACCGATACGGATGGCGTTCCCGAACGGGTCACGGATCCCGAAATCGCATCCGGCTTCGGCGACGGTTCGTCGGTGATGTCGACACCACGGTCGCGAGGTGTTGCGAACGTGGCCTGGGCGTCGTCGGTGGTCAGGCAGAGCCAGCCGCCCATTGCACCTTTGCAGACGAGTTCACGGACTTGCGCGGCGGTGGCCTCGTCCATCGCTGGGGGGCCTGGGCGTTCGAGCAGGATCTCGCGGCTGGGGTCGCCGGGCACTCCAACGGTGAGCCACCGCGCACCCGACGACCGGTCGGTCCACTGTCGCGACCGCTAATGATGGCACCCTAGCGAAGAACGAGACGACATTACCACCGGTCCCCCACACGGCCCGTAAGAAATTAACGTAGCTTTCGTGCGGAGAATGATGGTCATTATCGGTTTGGTTGGACTCTTATTCGGACATGGCACACCAGCACCTGCAGCCGTGCGTAAGCGCTACACGACCTGCGCCAAGCTGGTCGCCGTCTACCCCAAAGGCGTAGCCCGTACTGGCGC
>JANYHQ010000013.1 GCA_025358985.1 Acidimicrobiales bacterium | reverse complement strand
GTCTTATTGCTCCCGGGCTGGTACATCATCTGCGCGCTGACGGTAGAGTTATCTGCGTACTCAACCGCATCGGCCGGGCACGGTTGCTGGTGTGCGTCACTTGCAACGAAGTGGCCGGATGCGAGCGTTGTGGGGCCGCCGTGGCGCAGCCCACCACTGATGCCGAACTGGTGTGTCCGCGCTGTGCGGTGGTGCGGCCGGTGGTGTGTACCAAGTGCGGAGGGGCTCGGCTGAAGGCTGTTCGTATGGGTACGGCCCGGGCCCGCGAAGAGCTCGAAGCCATTGCCGGACGCCCGGTGGGAGAGGTCACTGCCACCACCATGGAGTTGCCTGGTTCGCCGGTGTTGGTGGGTACCGAGGCGGTGTTGCACCGGGTGGACCGCGCCGACGTGGTGGCGTTTCTGGATCTCGACGCAGAGTTGCTGGCCCCTCGTCACCGCGCCGCCGAACAGACCATGGCGTTGCTGGCCCGGGCCAGTCGCCTCGTGGCGGGACGCTCAGGGCGGGTGGTGTTGCAGACCCGATTGCCCGAACACGAGCTGGTCCAAGCCGCCCTGCTCGGCGATCCGTCGCGTTTGGTAGCAGTCGAGCGGGCCAGGCGTGAGCTGTTGCGGTTTTCTCCAGCGGCCGCGGTAGCTGTCATCAGCGGCCCGTCGTGCGACGCCTGGGCCCAACGGTTACGGCCCATGGCGCCTGCGGTGGAACTCACGGGTGGAACGGGGGGTCCGTGGCTGGTGCGGTGTGCGGGCCATGACGTGTTGGCCGATGTTCTGGCCGGTATCGATGCCGATCGTCCTGCTGGACGAGTCCGTATCGAGGTCGATCCCCTCCGGATTTAGCGGCCACATACCCCAAACAAGAACGGGTCACAACGTAGTTTTTGTTTGGGAACATACCCAAATAGCCACTTTTCCCCAACAAGAACGACGGAACAACCCATTCTTGTCGCGAGTGTGGTGGCGGGTTATGCGGCGCAGGATTTTTGGGTGCTCAGCCAGTGGACGGCGGCATTGAGGACCGGGTCGCCAGCATCACCGACGTGATTCCAATCCACCGTGACCACTTCGTCGGCGGGGATGGGTCCGTCATAGGTTTTCCCGGTGCGATCAGCGTCCACTGCGTTGGTGACAATGATGCTGGCCAGGTCCGGCAATTGAGTCATAACGTTGAACGTGGTGAGTCCGCGGGTGGGCTCGCCGAAGCTGCGAGTGTTGGCCCGCCCCCGGAAGGCGATGGTGGTGGCTTCACCGGCCGATGCCGTGAGTGAACTGGTGAGGACGGCCACGGGCGCGTCGGGGGCGTTCAGCGTGTACGGAGACGCTGCCCGAGACACTGCCGCGGGGTCGGGCCCGGCCCCGAGCGTGGTGTCGGTGGTGCCGGGCGCAGTCGCTCGTCGAATGGTGATTTGTCCGGGTGAGTACACCCATTGCTCGGTGACCCCGGCGGCGTCGATCTTGCCGGCTACCGGCCCGTTTCCGAGCAGCGGCCCAGCAGCCGCCAGCATTGGATATATGTACCCACCTCGGTTGGTTCGCAGATCCACCACCCACCCACAGCGAGGCACGGCATCAATGGTGCGGATGGCTTGTTGGGCGCCCGTGGCATAGGTGTCCTGATCAGCCTGGGTGCCTACGATGCCGGGCAATTCCAGGTATCCGATACGACCCGGCAGTTCCAGGCTCTGGGCCACGTTGGCCTTGGGGACGCTGATGAGGGTGGGCTCGCCCCGTGAGATGACAATGCGCTTCTGCGTTCGGGTGTTGCGGCGGGTCACCGTGAGGGTGATCTTCAACGGGAACTCACCATCCGCCGCGGCCGGGATGGCGATGACCCCGTTGGCGTGGCGCGGCGCCTTGCCGTCCACTTTGTCGATACGATCGCCGACCGCCAGACCGGCCGTTGCCGCCGGGCTCCCCGGCGCCACGGTGATCACAATCAATTGCGGCCACACGGCAGTGAACCCGTAGCCGGTGACTTTGCCGACACTGAGGCGGACTGCATCAGGTGGACGCTGGAAGCTGGAATGGCGGTCGCCGAGTGACTTGAGAACCGAAGCAATGATGTCGTAGGTGTCGGCAATGGTGGCAGCTGCGGTGGCCTTTCGCTCCGCGTCAGCGCGGATGGTGGCCCAGTCCACCGACGTTCGTTTCAGTGCATAGCGCTCGATGAAATCCAGCGCTCGGGCGGTGTATTCCGGAGGTGACGGCAACGCAACGGTGGTAGTGGGTGCGATGGTGCCGGTCACTGTTTGGGCGGGAACGGCGACGGTGGCCGTGGCTGCCAGGGCGAGACCCGCCGTGATCACAACCGTGGCCAAGATGTGACGGGCAGTGGCGCGGTGGTATGCGGTGCGGATCACGCGCTCAGTTTGGTCGATGGTGATGGGGTCCAATGCATCAGGTCATGATGGGCTGGTGAGCGAACCTCCCCGCATGCCGGGCCCCACCGAATACGAGTCGGTGCCGACTCCGAATGCGACTGGATCAGGCGCCGGCGATGGTCTGCCGAGATCAGCCATCATCATTGGCTCGTTGGTGGCGTTGATGTGGTTGGTGGAAGTCGTGGACACGGTGGTGCACCACAAGTTGGATCAATTCGGGGTACGGCCCCACAACATTGGCGGCCTGCGCGGCATTGCCTTTGCCCCATTCCTACATGCGGGATTTGCCCACCTCATAGGCAATACGGTGCCTTTTGCAGTGATGGGCTGGTTGGTGCTCAGCGGTGGACTGCGCCGATTTGTCACGGTGAGCACATTGGTGGTGGTGGGCAGCGGCATCGGGGCATGGGTGTTTGGCAACAGCAACGAGGTACATATCGGGGCCAGCGGTGTGGTGTTCGGCTATCTCGGCTATCTGCTGTTGCGGGGCGTGTTCGAACGCCGCATTGGCCAACTCGCGTTGGGCGTAGGAGTGGGTGTGCTGTACGGCGGCGCCCTACGCGGCGTACTGCCCACCCAGCGGGGCATATCGTGGCAGGGGCATCTGTTCGGTTTCTTGGCCGGATGTGCGGCGGCCTGGTTGCTGTCTCGCTCGGCCAAGGCGGTTCCGGCAGGATCACCCTCATGAACACCGTGCGCTACGAACTGCTTGAAGGCGATGACACAGGCATTGCCCGCATCATGTTGAACCGTCCCGAAGTGCGCAACGCCCAGAGTGTGGCCATGACCTATGAGCTGAATGCGGCCTTCGATACAGCCGCCGCTGACGACAACGTGAAGGTGGTGATCCTGGCCGCTGAGGGACCCCATTTTTCCGCTGGGCACGACATGCGCGACCGGGCCGTGATGGACGGCCATGACACGGTGGGTACGTGGTGCGGGTTCGACCTGCCTGGGGGTGAGGGGCTGTTTGCCCGCGAGGAAGAGGTGTATCTGGGCATGTGTAGGCGGTGGCGTGATCTTCCCAAGCCCACCATTGCCCAAGTCCACGGACGCTGCATCGCCGGCGGTTTGATGCTGGCCTGGGTGTGTGACCTGATTGTGGCAAGCGATGATGCTCGCTTCGTGGACCCGGTGGTGTCTATGGGGGTGAACGGCGTTGAATGGTTTGTGCACCCGTGGGAGTTGGGGGCGCGCAAGGCCAAAGAGCACCTGTTCACCGCTGATGAATGGGACGCCGCCGAGGCTCACCGATTGGGTATGGTGAATCATGTTGTGCCCCGGGCGGAATTGGAGACGTTCACCTTGGCCTTGGCTCGGCGTATTGCCACGAAACCATCGTTTGCGCTGAAGTTGGCCAAGCTGAGCGTGAACCAGACCCTCGATGCCATGGGTCAACGCGTGGCCATCGAGGGCGCCTTCGGCCTGCATCACGTGGCCCATAGCCACAATCAACTGCGCTTCGGTATGCCGGTGGACCCATCAGGGCTGGCCCTGCCGCCACGGCGCCCGCGACCCAGCTCTGGTGAGGCAATCTGATCACTCATCTTCGAGTCGATGAGCATCCAGCAGCGCACTCAAAGTGGTGCCGTCATACCAACCAGGGCCGTGGTCCAAGCTCATCGATGACCAGATACCGGGCGTCACCGTGAGGAGATCCGACACTTCCACGGCGATGGCTGCCATGCGCTCATCCAACACTCGCCATGAGCAAAGTTCATCGACATCGGGGTAGGCAACGCAACTGCCTCGCCCCAGTACCACCACCACTCTGGACACGTCGGTGGCCAATCCTTCGTTGGCGGTGATGGCCGAAACCAACAGTTCGCTGATGGATTCGGCACCGTCGGCCGGAACATCGTGTATCAACACCACCGTGATCACTTCGTAGGCGGCGTTGCACAACACCACATTCACCGTCCGTTGGTGATCCGACCCCTGCGCAGGGTGGGCCCAGTTGGACCGAGTGAGCACCTCCATGACATCAAAGGGATCCAACACCGGAAGCGGAGTGGGGAGGTGGACAAACGAGCGTGAAGCTCGGGCAGAACCGGGGCGCGATTGGCAACTGCGCGGAACGCGGGACACAGACATGGTGCCTCCCTGAAGGGGGGTACGTGACGCGGGGGAAGCGCAACACCACCTTAGCGATGGCCTATGACAGTTCTGCGTTCAGCCTCCGGCGGATGCCTTCGACATGGCCTCGATGATGAGCGGCCACAGGGGCTCGGGCATATCGTGGCCCATGTCTTGGAGTTCCACCAGCACTGCACCGGGGATGAGCTCAGCTGTCCGCCGGCCACCGGTGGGGTTGATGAGCGTGTCATCGAGACCGTGGATCACGACGGTGGGCACGTTGAGTTGGCGCAGTCCGTCGGCCCGTGATCCCGACGCCACGATGGCTGCCAATTGACGGGCCGTACCCTGCGGATAAAAGGAGCGGTCGTAACTCTCGGCGGCCCGGGCCCGGATCTGATCGTGATCGCGGTATTTCTTGCTCATGATCACCTCGGCGTCCACCGACGAGGCGATGTAACTTTCGCGGTCGGCCGCCGGCGGGCGCATCAACACGGCCTGGGCGGCCGGGTCGGCGTGGCCGTATGCCGGCTCGCCCGTCTGCGACATGATCGACGTCAGCGACGCCACCCGGTCGGGATGTTCGATGGCCATGGTCTGCACGATCATGCCACCCATGGATGCCCCGGCAATATGTGCACGTGCAATGTTGAGGTGGTCGAGCAACGCCACTGCATCAGCGGCCATATGACTCAACTGGTAAGGGGTCTTACCCGCCAGCGCGCTGGCATCACCGCTGAGCATGGCCATGATCATGGCGTTCATGTCCACCTCCACCCCATCGAACTTGGTGGAC